>NZ_JBHXJK010000063.1:0-48901 GCF_042723255.1 Amycolatopsis thailandensis | reverse complement strand
TCCCCCGGCTGAGCCGGGGGAAGGGGGCCTTCACGCGCTAAAGAGGGAAAATCACGCCTTCATCCGGCGCTGCCGCGGGTCGAAAGCGTCCCGCAGGCCGTCACCGATGAAGTTGATCGTCAGCGAGATCAGCACCAGCACGATGAACGGGCCGAAGAACAGCGCCGGCCGGTTCTGCAGCTGCGCGTAGTTCTCGAGGATGACGCGGCCGAGCGAGGTGTCCGGCAGCTGCACCCCCAGCCCGATGAAGGACAGCGCCGCCTCGATCAGCACGGCCTGCGCGACCGCGAGGGTGGCGTTGACCGTGATCAGGCCGACCATGTTCGGCACCAGGTGCTTGAACACGATGTGGAAGGTCCCGGCGCCGGACGCGCGGGCGGCGTCCACGAACTCCCGCTGGGACAGCGACATCGCCTCGGCTCTGGCGATCCGCGCGATCGGCATCCAGCCGAACGCCGCCAGCACCATCGCGACGATGTACCAGCTGCCGCCACCGAACACCTTCGCCAGGATGGCGGCGGCGGCGATCTGCGGGACGATCAGGAACAGGTCCGTCACGCGCGAGATCGCGGAATCGGTGAAGCCGCGCAGGTAGCCCGCCATGGCACCGAAGACGGTGCCGATGGTGGTGGCGATGATCGACACGACCAGCGCGATCAGCAGCGAGTACTGGGTGCCGCGCAGGATCTGCGACACCATCTCCTTGCCGACCTGCGTCGTCCCGAGCGGATAGTCCGCGCTGGGCCTCGCGAAGGACGGGAAGGAGCTGTCCTCGTAACTGTGCGGCCAGAAGATCGGCATGATCAGCACGGTGAGCACCAGGAGCAGGAGCACTCCGGTGCAGATCATCGCCAGCTTGTGCCGCAGGAACTTGCGCAGGACCAGCTTGCCCTGGCTCCGGGGTTCGGGCAGGGCCTCTTCCGGAAGCGTGCCATCGGCGGACTTGGAGTTTTCCGCCGCGATAAGGGAATTCAAGTCAGCCAACGCGAATCCTCGGGTCCAGGATGCCGTACATCAGGTCGGCGATCAGGTTGGCGACGATGATGCTGCTGGCGATGAGCACCAGCCAGCCCATCATCACCTGCGTATCGCTCTTGGTCACGGCTTCGACGAGCAGCTTGCCCATGCCATTCCAGTTGAACACCGTCTCGGTGATGATCGCGCCCGAGAGCACGGCACCGAAGTTGACGGAGAACAGGGTGGTCACGGGGATGAGCGCGTTTCGGAAGGCGTGGCGGAAGATGACCCGGCTGTTGCCGAGGCCCTTCGCCCGCGCGGTCCGCACGTAGTCCGCGTTCAGCGTCTCCAGCATCGAAGCGCGCTGGAACCGGCTGTACGCGGCGAAGCTGATCGCCATGATGGACAACGTCGGCAGCAGATAGGCGCCGATATAACTCGCCAGGAAACCGCCTGGACCGTCCAAATTCAGCGATTCCGGGCTCGTCGTCCGGATCCAGGGGTTACCGAGCACATCGGACAGTCCCAGGTCCCGCACCCAGCCGTTGAACTCGATCGCGTACCGCTTGAGCACGATGGCGACACAGAAGATCGGCATCGAGAACAGCAGGAAGGCCAGCGTGGTGGCGATGTAGTCGATGATCGAGTACTGCTTGACCGCCGCGACCACACCGACGAGGACGCCGAGGACGAGCGCGAGGATCTCGGCTCCGACGACGAGCTTCAAGGTGACCTCGAACGCGGCCATGACCTTCGGGAACACCGGGGCCTGCGCGTTGCCCTGTGCGATGGAAACGCCCCAGTCGCCGGTGACGAAGTTGCCGAGCCAAGTGAAGTACCGGGGCACGATGCTCTGGTCCAGCCCGAGCTGCGAGGCCATCTGCGCGATGGCTTCCTTGCTCATGGCCGGATTGCTCTTCATCTCGGCGAGCGGGTCACCGGTGCCGGCGACCATGACGAAACACAGGAAAGTCCCGACCAACAGGACGGGAATCGATATCGCCAGACGGCGAAGAATGTAGATCACCAGGTTCAACGAACTGCTCCTCATCCGGGCCTGGTCGCCGAAGTGCTGGACCGCTGCCCGGTTGTCCACCGTAGTGGCGGTAACCCTACGGTCAACAGCTACTTCCGGCGGGTACGGGGGCCCGGCTTTTGGCCGGGCCCCCCTACCACCAGGATCGCGTAAGCGAGTGGTGAAAAAGCGGGGCGGAAGCCCTACTTCTTCTGCTCCCACTCACCGGCGTTCCACAGGACACCGTTGTACGACTGCATGTAAGTGCGGTCGATGCCCTTGAACGCCCACATGGACGGGGTCTGGAACAGCGGCAGGGTCGCGTACTCGTCCGCGATCGCCTGGTCGGCCTTCTGGTAGCTCTCCAGCTGGACCGCCTCGTCGGTGGCCTTCACGGCCGCCTCGAAGGAGGAGTCGATCGTCGGGTTCGAGAGACCCTGGTAGTTCTGGCTGCTGTCGTCGACACGGGTGATGTAGATCGACTTCTGCTCGGCCTTGAACGGAGCGGCGGACCAGCCGAAGAGCGCGGCGTCGTAGTCGCTGGCCGCGAGACGGCCACCCTTCAGGAAGTTGGCGTCCTGGTCGTCCGTGATCTCGATACCGGCGGCCTTGGCCTGCGAGATGATGATCTCGACGGTCTGCTGACGGCGGGTGTTCTGGTTGTGCGAGATCTTGAACGACGCGCGCTGGCCGTCCTTGGCGAAGATGCCGTCGCCACCCTTGACCCAGCCGGCGTCGGTCAGCGTCTTGGCCGCGGCCTCGGCGCCCAGACCGGCCTTGCTGCTGTACAGGTCCTTGAAGCCCTGCTCGCCCGGCATGAACACGATGCTGTTCAGCGGGGTCGCGTCGGCCTGGACCTCCTTCAGCAGCTTGTCGGTGATCTCCTGGCGGTTGACGACCTCGAAGAACGCCTTGCGCAGGTTCTTGTCCTTGAACATGCGCTTGTAGTTCAGGTCGATGTGCTCGAAGGTCAGCTGCGAGGCCGAACCGTAGGTGACACCCTGAGCGGCGAGGCTCTTCATGGTGCCGGCGGCGGTGGCGTCGGGCTGGGTCGAAGCGGCGATGTCGATCTCACCGTTCTGCAGCGCGGTCGCCATGGCCTTGGTGTCCTCCATCGCCTTCACGACGATCTTGGAGGGGCCACCCTTGCCACCGATCCAGTTCGGGTTCTTCTCGAGCGTGACGGCCTTCTGGTTGGCGTCGAACGCGGTGATCTTGTACGGACCCGAAGCCGGCATGTCCTCGGCCTTGAAGGCCTTGAAGCCGTTGGTCCAGAACTCACCGGCCGCCTTGAGCTGGGCCGCGTCGCTGGTCGGGGTCAGCTTGGTGATGTCGGGGACGTTCGACCGCTTCTCGACGATGTGCGCCGGCATGATCGCGGTCGAGTTGAACAGACCCTTGTAGTCCAGGTACGGCTCGGTGTACTTGGTCTCGAAGGTCAGGTCGTCCTTACAGGTCGCCTGGTCGATCAGCTGGTAGCCGGTCGTCGAAGCGGCGAGGAAGGCCTGCTTGCCGTCGGAGGTCTTCGCCTTGCCGGAGTGCGCCAGCCACGACAGGTACATGTCGTCGCAGTCGAACGCCTCGTTGTCCGACCACTTGACGTTCGGCTTGATCTTGTAGACGACGGTCTGCGGCGACTTGGAGGTGACCTCCCAGGAGTCGAAGACGTCGTTGTTCAGCAGCACCTTGTTGTTGCCGTCGAGCACATCGGCGCCGGCGAGCACGGCGGTCAGGATGTAGGTGTTGTACGACGTGTTGGTGTCAGGCGTGTCGTTGTTGTAGCCCGAGTACCCGTCGTCGATACCCACCGTGACGGTGCCTTCGTACCCCTTGGTGTCCGCGAGCTTGAAGTTCTCGCCGTTCTGCGCCTTACCGACCGCCATGCTCTTGATGTCGGTCGACGACCCGTTCTGGTCGGTACTGCCGCTGTCGCCACCGCTGCATGCGCTCAGCACAAGCGCGGAGGCCGCGACCAGCGACCAGGCGGAGACTGCCTTGGACTTCCTCATGAAGTGTGCCCTCCTAGCACTGGGCTCCTGAGATCGGAACAGGACCCCACACCGCTCCGGTGAGATGGCCCGGAGCCTATGACACGCCAAGCAACACTCATTTGGCGCACTGCGGGTGCACGCTAGAAAGGAAATGCACGAACAGTCACCAGTTACGGGGCGATCGTGACCAAAGGGTAACTTGCGGCTGACAACAAGAAATACAGTGGTTACCTTGAGGAATCGGTCCGCCACTCGAACGTGCCGGGAAAGGTCACCCTCCAGGGTCGGACTCGGACTCGAAACGGCTACTTCGGACCCCTCGTCCAGTTCACCGCCGACCCGAAAGGGCCCACCATAGGAGGACCTGCGGTTACTCCGGAAATACCAGAGCCGATGGCGAGGGTATCGGCCAGCTGGAACAACGGAATGGCAACATTCCGACGCCACAATTCCGGTTCCAGGGTCGAAAGCGTGTCGGCGACGGGCGTGGTCCCGGTCAGGGCCGCGTCGATCGACGGCTGCAGCGCCGGATCGCAGAAGCCCAGCGGGTTCCCCGGGACGACGGCCTTGGTCTTGTCGGTGAGCTGATCGGGGCGGCAGCCGAAGGTGGACGCCAGCGCCGACGCCACGTCCGCGCCGCCGGTGACCTGGCCGATCACCGCGATGTCGATGCCGACGTTGCCCGCTCCCTCCGGTGTCGTCTGCTGGACGCCGTTGAGCACCGGCATGGCCAGCAGCGTCGAGAACAGCTCCCTCGGCTGCGGCGCGATCGCGTTGACCTCGATCCCCGCGGCCACCAGTTGCGCCGTCAGCTCCTTGGCGATCGTCGCGTACGGCTCCTGTTTGGCGGGCGAGGCGACGACCAGCGAAAGATTCTTCCCGTTCTTGCGCCAGGTCCCGGCTTCCTTGGTGTACCCGGCGGATTTGAGCAGTTCCTCGGCCTTGACCGGATCCGCCGCCGACGGCGGGCCCGGAGCGGGGATCGTCGGCTGGAAGCCCGGGGCCGACGGGACGCGGACCTGGGCGTCGGCGCGGAGCTTGTCCGACGGGCCACCTTCCGCGGCCTCGGTGATCAGCTTGCCGCGGTCGATCAGCGCGGTGACGCCTTCGCGCACCTTGGGATCCGACAGCGTCGCGCTCACCGGCCGCAGGAGGATCTGCGCGACCGTGGGGCGGGCGACCGTGTGCAGCTGGACGGCCGAGCCGAGTTCGCCGAGCCGCTTGAGACCGGTGCCGTCGGTCCTGGTCATCGCGAACTGGTCGTTGCCACTGCGCAGAGCGGCCAGTGTGCCCTCCTGATCGGCCGCACGGAGCACGATCCGGTCGAGGGCGGAGGGTTTCTCCCAATAGCGCTCGTTGCGCTCCAGGACGACCTCTCCGCGCGCCGTGTCGAGTCCCTTGATGGAGTACGGCCCGGCGACGGCCGGGAACGCCGTCGCCAGCGCGCCCTGCCAGCCGTTCGGGGCGTCCTTGAGCAGATGGGCGGGCAGCAGGTTCGAGAAGAGCGTCTGCCAGCCCGGGTATGGCTTCGCGAAGGTGACCTCGACGCGCTTGCCGCCTTCACGCGACTGGATGTCCGAGATCAGCCGGTAGCCCGCGGCGCCGATCACGCCGGGCTGGTCGCGCATGTTCTCGCGGAGGTAGGCGAAGTCCTCGGCCGCGATCGGCGCGCTGTCGGACCAGGAGGCGTCCGGCCGGATCGTGTACGCGACCGTGAACGGCTGCTGCGAGACGACCTCGGCGGACTTCATCAGGCTCTTGTCCAGCTCGAAGCTGCCGTCGTCCTTCGGGCGGAACACCGACGGGAGCAGCAGCTGCGAAAGCGCCGACGTCACCTGGGAGGCGTCGGCCAGGTTGTGCGGGTTGTAGCCGCCGAGGACGTCGTCGACACCCACGACGACCTGCGAAGGCGTCTTCGTGGTCGACGTGCTCACCGGGGAGGCCGAGGAGCTGACCACGGGCGGGGGCGGGGTGTTGCTGCAGGCGGCGAGGAGCACGGCCGCGCACGCCATCATGGGTGCCGCTGTGGTCGCTAACCGCACGCCTGGATCCTCCTGGTTTGTCCCTCGCCCCGTCGCCATACAGCTATCACGCCGGACCTGGTCTCGGCAGCGAGATTCCCATATCGGCCCGGTCGTCGCCCGACCGGATACCGCCCTCCTTCGGTGGACGTCCGGGAGGCGCCCCGGGTTCCTGCCCGGCCGACACTTTTCGAGACCCGCCGAAGCGGGCCTGTTCGGCAATGGGTTCCGCGCCCCGGAACATTCCGGAACGGCGGCCGGAATGTTCGACGGCGGACGATTGATGGCGGAAGCGATCTCGACCGCGAGTCCTATCCGGACGCATTTAGGATCTTTTGTTTCGAGCCGCGTCCGAATCCACGTTCTCGGGACGCTGTGCGCCACCGCACTTCGCCCCGCGCCGCACCGCCGTTCCGGTGTTGTGAACACCGTCCAAAAAGGAGAACGGCTTTCCGGGCGGAATTGTCGGGAAAGGACTTCTTCTCACCAGGAACACCCGATCGAATACGGTGCGTAACCGGCCTGAGGGCTGAAAATGCCGAAGGGCGCCTACTCACCGTGAGTGAGCAGGCGCCCTTCGGCGTTCGCTGAGCGGGTCAGCCGCGGTTCTTCATCTTGTTGCGCTCCTTGGCGCGCTGGTTGACGTCCAGCGTGACCTTGCGGATCCGGACGACGTCCGGGGCGACCTCGACGCACTCGTCGACGGAGCAGAACTCCAGCGCCTCTTCCAGACCCATCTTGCGCGGGCGGGCCAGGGTCTCCATCACGTCGGCGGAGGACTGACGCATGTTGGTCAGCTTCTTCTCCTTGGTGATGTTGATGTCGAGGTCTTCGGCGCGCGGGTTCTCGCCGACGACCATGCCCTCGTACACCTCGGCGCCCGGCTCCACGAAGAAGGTGCCGCGGTCGGCGAGCTGGATCATCGCGTACGCGGTGATGGGGCCCGAGCGGTCGGCGACCAAGGAACCGGAGTGCCGGGTGCGGATCTCGCCCGCCCACGGGAAGTACCCCTCGAACACGTGGTTCGCGATGCCGGTGCCGCGGGTCTCGGTGAGGAAGTCGGTGCGGAAGCCGATCAGGCCGCGCGCCGGGAGGACGTAGTCGAGCTTGATGCGGCCGGAGCCGTGCCCGCCCATGTGCTCCATGCGGCCCTTGCGGGCGGCCAGCAGCTGCGTGATGCCGCCGAGGTGCTCCTCCGGGGCGTCGATCGACAGGCGCTCGAACGGCTCGTGCAGCTTGCCGTCGATCGTCTTGGTGACCACCTGCGGCTTGCCGACGGTCAGCTCGAAGCCCTCGCGGCGCATCTGCTCGACGAGGATCGCCAGCGCCAGCTCGCCACGGCCCTGGACCTCCCAGGTGTCGGGGCGCTCTGTCGGCAGCACCTTGATGCTGACGTTACCGATCAGCTCCTGGTCCAGCCGGGCCTTGACCAGCCGCGCGGTGACCTTGTCGCCGCCGGAACGGCCGGCCAGCGGCGAGGTGTTGACACCGATGGTCATCGAGATGGCGGGCTCGTCGACGGCGATCCGGGGCAGCGCCTCGGGGTTCTCGACGTCGGCCAGCGTGTCGCCGATGGTGATGTCGGGGATGCCCGCGATGGCGACCAGTTCGCCCGCGCTGGCCTCGGTCGCCGGGACGCGGGTGAGCGCCTCGGTGACCAGCAGTTCGGAGATCCGGACGTTCTGGATGCTGCCGTCCTCGCGCATCCAGGCCACGGTCTGGCCCTTGCGCAGGTTGCCGGAGTGGATGCGGATCAGCGCGATCCGGCCGAGGAAGTTCGACGCGTCGAGGTTGGTGACCAGCGCGCGCAGCGGGCCCTCGCGGTCGGCGAAGGGCGGCGGCACGTGGCGCAGCAGGGTCTCGAACAGCGGGTCGAGGTTCTCGCTCTCGGGCACCGCGCCGTCGGCGGGCTGCTCGAGGCTCGCCTTGCCGGACCGGGCGGAGGCGAAGACGACCGGGAGGTCGAGGATCGCGTCGAGGTCGGCGTCCTCGATGTCACCGGCCAGGTCGAGCAGGAGGTCGTGGGTCTCCTCGACGACCTCGGAGATCCGGGCGTCGGGACGGTCGGTCTTGTTGACGACCAGGATGACCGGCAGGCCGGCTTCGAGGGTCTTGCGGAGCACGAAGCGGGTCTGCGGGAGCGGGCCCTCGCTGGCGTCCACCAGCAGGACGACACCGTCCACCATGGCCAGGCCGCGCTCGACCTCGCCGCCGAAGTCGGCGTGGCCGGGGGTATCGATGACGTTGATGGTCACCGGGCCGTTCTCGGTCTCGCGGTGGATGGAGGTGTTCTTCGCGAGAATGGTGATGCCCTTTTCCCGCTCGAGTTCCCCGGAGTCCATCACGCGGTCGACGAGTTCGGCGCGTTCCTCGAACGCGCCGGACTGCCGGAGCATGGCGTCGACGAGGGTCGTCTTGCCGTGGTCGACGTGTGCGACGATGGCGACGTTGCGCAGGTCGGGCCGGGTCTTGCCGGACGAGCGACCGGCATCGACTGCGGTGGCGCTGGCTGCGGGCACGCGAAGGCTCCAAAGGTTTCAAGTTCGGGTGTGGTGCCCACGCCGCCCCGAACGCTCAACTCACGCGATCGAGTAACGTCGGCCGACTTTGGCCATACGCGGACCACACCAGCGTACCTGTAGCCGAACTGTGAGCACCCCCACGCCCCAAGATCGGTTAGCCTCACCTAACGTGAAGGCGTCGCCGACGCAGTCCGACAAGGAGCGCGAGTGGGCAAGAAACTACCCGACGACCCGCACAAGCTCGTGCGCAAATGGATGAAGTCGGGCAAGGTCAAGAAGAAATGCTGCCGCTCGAAATCACGGTGCGGCAAATGTCCCGTTCTCGCCCTGAAAAAGGCGAAGACGAAGATCGCGAAAGCGGCTTGACCGCGTCGTCGGCAATGATCGTCAGTGCACCACCGCCTCGTTGACCAACCGCAGTTCCGGCGCGGTCCTGGTCGGCGAGAATTCGATCACCTCGTAGGCGGCCATGTGCTTGATCGAGAAGGGGTCGGTCGCGAGGATCGCGTCCAGCTTTCCCCTGGCCATGGGCCTGGTGATGATGACGCCGCCGATGCGCGGGTTGCGCCTGCCGGAGGCGAGGAAATTGCCGTGCTCGTACTGCTTGGTCAGCCAGTCGGCGTGATCCGGGAGCACATAGTCGATTTCTTCGATAGGGGCGGTGTAGGTCAGCAGGACGACATACATGAGATGAAGGTAGACCCGGATCATCAATGTGACGGGCGTACTGGATCAGCCGATACGAAGTATTGACGCGACGTGCCCGGAATGAGTGAAATCAGCCCGCATTTCGTCCTCTGGATGCGAAAGTTCGACGCCGAACTACCGTATCCAGAGGACGAAACGCAGGTCACTCTGTAGAGTGGGCCGCATGCGCGCGCAGAACGCCCAGTGGTGGCCGCCCTCCGGCGGCCCCGAAGTCCTGCGCTGAACCAGACGAGCGCACCACCCAGGCCGCCCCACCGGGCGGCCTTTTTCGTGCCCGGACCCCGGGGCGGCCCGAATCCGGAAGGAAGAAGGCAGATGATCAGGTTGTCCGGGATCACCCCGTCCGGCCACGTCCACGTCGGGAACCACCTGGGGGCCATTCGGCGCTGGGCGGACGAGGGCGGGCCGGACGACCTGTACTTCGTCTCCGACCTGCACGCCATGACGAACTCGCACAATCCGGCGAAACTGCGTTCGATGGCGTCGGAGCAGCTGGCCGTGCTGATCGCGGCCGGGATCGAGCCGGACCGAGTGTTCGTGCAATCCGACATAGCCCGCGAACTGGGCGCCCTCAACTGGGTCCTCGAATGCACCTGCAACTACGGCGAGGCCGCCAGGATGATCCAGTTCAAGGAGAAGTCGAAAGGCCAGGCCGGGGTCCGGCTCTCCCTGCTGACCTATCCGGTGCTGATGGCGGCGGACATCCTGCTCCAGGGCGCGGACGAGGTACCGGTCGGCGAGGACCAGCGGCAGCACGTCGAACTGGCGAGAACGCTGGCCAAGCGGTTCAACTCCACCTACGGCGACGTGTTCACCATGCCGAAGGCGGTGTTGCCGCCCGCCGGCGCGCGGGTCATGGACCTCGCCGAACCGACGCGGAAGATGTCGAAGTCGACGCGGGACGAGGTCGGGGTCGTCTTCATCCTCGACGACGCCGACCAGGTCAGGCGGAAGATCAAACGCGCGAAGACCGACGGCGGGTCGAAGCCCGCCTACGCGCCGGAAGCCCGGCCGGGGATGGCGAACCTTTTGGACATCCTCGCGGCGTGCACCAGGGAGAAACCCGAGGACCTCGCCGACCGGTTCGATTCCTACGGCCAGGTCAAAGAGGCTGTCGCCGAGGCGCTCATCGAGGAACTTCGGCCGGTCCGGGAGCGCGCCCTGGCGCTGCTGGCCGACCCCGGCGAGCTGGAGCGGGTCCGCAAGGCGGGCGCCATCCGGGCGGCGGAACGCGGTGAGCACCGGCTCCAGTCCGCCCTTCGCCTCATCGGCGCGGGCTGAAGAAGTACATGAAGGACCCCTTCCTTGCGCCTAGGTACAGGAAGGGGTCCTTCACGGACTCGCGAGCAGGGTGTGCAGTGCCGGGAGGAGGATCCGGTCGGCGGGGAGCCAGTCGAGGTCGTCGAGGTCGGCCGCGGTGATCCACCGGACGTCCTTGTGCTCCACCGCCCGCGGCTCGTCCCCCGCGCGGACCAGCGAAGCGGCGTAGATCCGCAGCACTTTCCCCTTCGGCAGCGGGACGTCGTCGCCGACCCGGCCACCGACCGTCACGGCGACGTCCAGCTCTTCCAAGCACTCACGCGCCAGCGCGACCTCGTCGCTTTCGCCGTCTTCGACCCGCCCGCCCGGCAGCTCCCACTGCCCGGCGTGGTCGGCGGGCCAAGCCCGCTGCTGCGCCAGCAGCTGTCCGTCCCGCACGATGGCGGCGCCCACGATCACCACGGGCACACCCTACGACCGAGCGTGCCCGAACCCGGATCACGCGTGTCTGAACCCGGATCACGCGTGCTTGAAGCCGGATCAGGGTGTTCCGCCTTCAAGCACGCGAGTTCCGCCTCCAAGCACGCGAATCACGCCGAAGCGCCGGGCCGCGCGGCCTGCCAGACGATCTGGAAGCGCGCCCCGCCATCGGGTGACTCACCGACCCGGACCCTGCCCCCGCGCCGCCGGACGGCCTCCGCGACCATCGCCAGTCCCAGCCCGGTGCCGCCGGAGGACCGCGCCCGCGAATCGGAAACGCGGTAGAACCGGTCGAAGACCCGGTCCCGGTGTTCCGGGGCGATGCCCGGTCCGTCGTCGTCGACCACCACCCGCACCGAAGACCGCGACGCCAGCACCGACACCACGATCTCGCCTTGGGCGTACCGGCAGGCGTTGCGCAGCAGGTTGCTCAGCACCAGTTCGACCTCGGCGTGCGTGGCCAGCGCCCACGCCGTCCCGACGGTGCCGGTCACCCGGACGTCCGGCGCGTCGGCGGGCATCCGCGCGACCGCGGCCCGCACCTCGCTCACCAGCTCGACCGGTTCGGCGGGCGGGACCTCCCCCGCGTCCGACCTCGCCAGCGCCAGCAGCCCGTCGAGCAGCGCGGAAAGCCGTTCCGACTCCTCCAGGATGTCGGAGAGGGTCTCCTGGGACAGCTCGGGATCGGGGTTGGTGACGGCGACCTCGGCCTGCACGCGGATCGACGCGACCGGCGAGCGGAGCTCGTGCGCCGCGTCCCCGGTGAACCGCCGCAGCCGGTCCGCGCCCTCCTCCTGCCGGGCCAGCAGGGCGTTGAACTCCTCGGCCAGCGCGCGGAGTTCGTCGTGAGAATCCGGCAGCGGCAGCCGCGCCCCGCGCGGGAGCGCCCGGACCGACCCGCGCATCCGCGCCACCGGCCGCAGCGCGAACCGCACCAGCAGCCACGTCGCGATCCCGGCGCCCACCGCGCCGACCGACGCGACCACGAACAGCCACAGCCCACCGGAATGCACGGCGGTGGCGAAACCGACCAGCCCGGCGCCGGCGGCGACGAGCCGTTGTTGCCCGTCGGGCGCGGTGATCACGGTGCCCACCCAGCGCCAGCTGTGCTCGCCGCCGGTCGTGATCGGCTCGCCCGCCTTCAGCGCGCGGACGTCCGCGGGGCCGAGGCTCGCGGCGGGCAGGCCGTCCACCGGGCCGCCGCCGGTGTCGAGGACGCGGACGGTGACCGCGGAGGCCGTCGGCGGCCGTCCGGCGGCGACGTCGGCCTTCGCGATCTCCAGCTGGGCGCTCAGTTCCTCGTCGACCGAGCCGATGAGCAGCGGCTGGAGGTTGTCCCCGGCGACCGTCGCGAGCCCGAGCAGGAAGCCGAGCGTGACCGCGGCCGTGAGGAGGGTGATCCGGACCTGGAGCGAGCGGCGGCGCCACCAAGACGGTGAGCCGATCACCCCTGTCCCGCCGGGGCGATCACTTCGTCGAGCTGAGGGTCGGAAGCCAGGTAGCCGTGCCCGCGCACGGTCCGGACCAGCGCGCCCGCGCCGACCGCGTCGAGTTTGCGCCGCACGTAACCGACGTAGACCTCGACGACGTTGCGGGTCGCGGCCTGTTCGTCACCCCAGACGGCGCGCAGCAGCTCGTCCTTGGTGACCACCGTGCCCGCCCGGCCGGCCAGCACCTCCAGCAGCGCGAACTCGCGGGGGCTGAACGCCACGTCGACGCCGTCGTAACGGACCTGCCGCAGGCTCCGGTCGACTTCGAGCGCGCCGATCCGCAGCGGTCCGCGGATCGCGTCCGGCGACGCCCGCCGCAGCACCGCGCGCACCTGCGCGACCAGGACGACGAACGAGAACGGCTTCACGAGGTAGCCGTCGGCGCCGAGGTCGAGACCGTCGGCTTGGTCGACTTCACCGTCCTTCGCCGAAATCATCAGCACCGGCGTGGTGACGCCGAGCGCGCGCAGTCGTTCGAGCACGCGGTAGCCGGAAAGACCCGGGAGCATGATGTCGAGCAGGACGACGTCGAACGAGCCCGTCTGCGCGAGCCGCAGGCCGCTGGGCCCGTCGGCCGCCGTGACCACGTCCATGTCTTCGGCGCGCAGCCCCCGCTGCAACGCCTTCCGGACGCCGGGCTCGTCGTCGACCACCAGTACTCGAGGTTTCACGTCCTTCATCATTCACGCTTTCACCAGCTCACGCGCGAGCTCTCAGCGCCATCTCAGCTCCGACGGCGGAGTCTGAGTGGTATCTCAGCGTTTCCGGGGAAGCGTTGTCGCCAAGACCCGAGCACACTGGGGTTCGGGGAAACAGGGAGAGACAGCATGGATCCGAAGAGGAAGGCCATCACCGCGGCGGTGGTGGGGACGGCTCTGGGCGTCGGCGGGCTCGCCGTCGTCGCGATGCCGGCCACCGCGGGCGACGCGCCCGTCTTGCCGCAGGTCAGCGCCGAAGAGCTGGTGCAGTCGACGCTCAACGCGAAGCCGTCGGCGTTCGACGGGAAGGTCAAGGTCGACAACGACCTCGGCCTGCCGCAGATCGGCAGCACGCTGCCCGGCGCGTCCGCGCTGAGCATCGACTCGGCGCAGATCTCGACCGACGGCGCGGGCAAGAGCAAGGTGTCGCTCACCGAGGGCTCCAGCCAGCAGACCATCGTCCGGAACGGGCAGACCGTCTGGGAGTACAACTCCAAGGACAACTCCGCGACCAAGGTCACCATCCCGGACGAACTGGCCAAGGAGCACCAGAACAAGGTCGAGGGCCAGGCCGTCGACCCGGCCACGGTCGCCTCGGAACTGCTCGGCAAGGTGCGCGAGAGCAGCACGATCGCCGTCGACGGGACGTCCTCGGTGGCGAACCGTTCGGCGTACGAACTGGTGCTGACCCCGAAGCCGACCGAGCGGACGCTGCTGCGCGAGATCCGCGTCGCGATCGACGAGCAGACCCGGATGCCGCTGCGGCTGACGGTGCTGGCCAACGGCACCTCCTCCCCTGCGCTCGAGGTCTCCTTCAGCGAGATCAACTTCGCGAACCAGCCCGCGTCGAACTTCGAGTTCACCCCGCCGAAGGGCGCGAAGGTGACCGAGAAGACCGCCGAGGTCGACCCGAAGAACCGTGAACTCGCCGAGCAGGCGAAGTCCGACGTCAAGGTCGTCGGCGACGGCTGGGACACCGCGATCACCGGCAAGATCCCGGCCGACGCGCTGGTCAAGGCCGGTAGCGCGAAGGACGAGGAAGGCCGTCAGGTCGACCCGAAGGCGCTGCTTTCGCGGTTCGCCAAGCCGGTCAGCGGTGCCTGGGGCAGCGGCTGGCTGGTGACCACCAAGGTCGGCAGCGGCGTGCTGACCGACGACGGCCGCTACGCCCTCGGCGCGGTGCCGGAGCAGGTCCTCTTCGAGGCATTGGCCGCGAAGTGACCACCACTTTCGAAGCCGGGACGGACGCCTCCCAGGAGGCGTCCGCTCCGGCGGTACCCATGGCGGCCCGCACCAGGGGCCTGCGCAAGGTCTACGGCCGCACGGTGGCCGTGGACCACGTCGACCTCGACGTTCCCGAAGGCGCCGTGCTGGGGATGCTCGGCCCCAACGGTTCGGGCAAGACCACGACCATCCGGATGCTGCTCGGACTCGTGCGGCCCACCGAGGGCGAGGTCGAACTCTTCGGCAAGCGGATGCCCGACGAGTCGGCGCACGCGCTGCCCGACGTCGGCGCGCTGGTCGAAGGGCCGGGCTTCCACCCTTTTCTCTCCGGGCGGGAGAACCTGCTGCGCGTGGCCGCGGCCGAACCGAGGCTGGCCTCGGCCGGGATCCCGGGAGCGGTCGACGCGGCGCTTGAGCGCGTCGGCCTGACCGACGCCGCGACCCGGCGCTACAAGGGGTATTCGCTGGGCATGAAGCAGCGGATGGGGCTGGCGAGCGCGCTGCTCGTGCCGCGGCGGATGATCGTGCTCGACGAGCCGACCAACGGCCTCGACCCTTCCGGCACCAGGGAGATCCGCCGGATCATCGCCGAACTGCACGCGGACGGCGTCACCGTGCTGGTGTCGTCGCATCTGCTGGCCGAGGTCGAGGCGACCTGCACGCACGTCGCGGTGCTCCAGTCGGGGAACGTGATCGCCCAGGGCGAGCTCACGGAACTGCTGGAGTCGGGGAACGCGGCGCTGCTGGTGCGGACGCCGGACGCCGAACTCGCGGTGGAAACGTTGCGGGAGAACAGGATCGGCAGCAGGCTCACGCCGGACGGCGTCCGCGTGGACCTCACCGCCGCCGAAGCACCCGACGTGCTGCGTCATCTGGTGACGGCCGGGGTGGCCGTGCACGAGGCGGCACGGGCCCGGACCGGGCTGGAAGACCTGTTCGCCCGGCTGACCCAGCCGGAGTCCACTGTAGACGGTGAGGGGGAGTCGTGACCCACGCTCTGGCCGCGGCACCCGCGGTACGGACCGGCCGGGACAGCGTCGGCCTGCTCCGCTTGTATCGCGCCGAACTGCGCTGGATCTTCCGGCGGCCCCGCACGCTGGCCGTGCTGGGCCTGCTCGCGCTGATCCCGATCGTGATCGGGGTCGCGCTGACGCTGGTCGACCCGGCCGAGGCGAACGGCGGTGGCGGCGGCGGGGACGGCGCGCTGCTCGCGTCCGCGATGAACAACGGCTTCATCCTGCCGGTCGCTGCCCTGACCATGACGTTGGCGTTGCTCCTGCCGCTCGCTTCGGCGATGGCCGGGGCGGACGCGATCGCCGGCGAGGCGGCGCACGGCACCTTGCGGGGCTGGCTGATCGCGCCGGTCGGGCGGGGCAGGCTGCTCGCGATCAAGGCCTTCGGCGTCGCGACGGTTTCGGTGCTCGCGGTACTGGCGATGACGTTCACCGGGTTCGTCACGGGGCTGATCATCAGCGGCACCGACTCCATGTTCACCCTGACCGGTTCGACCCTGAGCGTGTGGGACGCGCTGGGCAGGCTCCTGGTCGTGGCACTGTGGATCACGCTGCAGCTGTGGGCTGTCGGCGCCGTCGCGCTCGCGATCTCGTCGTTCACCGAGCATCCGATGCTGGTGGTCGCCTCGGTGCTGGCCGGGACGATCGTGTTCACCATCCTCGGTTTCCTGGACGCGGTCTCGTGGCTGCATCCCTTCCTGCTCAACAAGGACTGGGCGCAGGCGCCGGCCGCGGTGCTGATGGATCCGCTCGATACGACACTGCTCGGCGAAGGCGCGCTGCGGGCCGCCTGCTACATCGTCATCGGGCTTTCGATCGCCTACTCGCGCCTGACCACCCGGGACGGCTGACTCCGCGCGTTCGGGCGATATGGCGACCGGGGTGACGCGGCCCCGGACTCGCGTGATCAGACACGGGTCTCGCGTGATTGGAGACGGAACTCGCGTGATTGGAAGCGGAACTCGCGTGTCTGGAAGCCGCACACGCGAGTTCGGCGCCCAGTCACGCGAGTTCCGCCTTCGATCACGCGAGTTCCGCCTCTGATCACGCGAGTTCCGCCTTCGATCACGCAAGTCAAGCCTCCGGCCTGGCCGCGAACCCGGCGAACACTGCCGCGCACGGCAACGCGACACCCTTACCCCTGAAGAGAACCCGAATCGCCGCTTCACGACCCGCCCGCCGATCAGCGGCAGAAGACCGACGCCGCCAGGGAGACCACCGCTTCGGTGGGCGGGTCCTGTTCGTACGGGTTGAGGGACAGGGTCAGCGATTTGCCCTTCCCGTCGGTGAAGGCGACGGTGAGGTAGCCGATCAGCTGTCCCGTGTGCCCCAACACCGGCTTCGGCCCGCCCGCGCAAGGGATCGCGAACTCCTGCAATCCCAGGCCGTAGCGGAACAGCGGCACCGCTTCCCGCGTCCGCCGCATCTCCGCGAGGCTCGCCTGGCTCGTCAGCCTGCCGTCGATCAAGGCGGTGACGAAGGTGGTCAGATCGCGCGTGGTGGAGACCATCTCACCGGCCGCCCAGTCCAAAGACGGATCCATGTCGGTGGCGTCCACGATCGACGGAGGGTTCGTGGGCAGCGGTTCATAGCCGCGGGCGTGCGGGACGGGCAAGGAGGAGTGGTGGCCCGGCACGCTGGTGCGCGTGAGGTGGAGCGGGCGCAGGATCCGCCGCGTCACCTCCTCGCCGTACGGGCGTCCGGTCAGCTTCTCGATCAGCAGACCGGCGACGACGTAGTTGGTGTTCGAGTAGTGCCAGGACTCGCCCGGGTTCTCGAAGTCCGGGCCTTTCGCGAACGCCACCTTCAGCAGTCGCGTAGGCGTGTAGTCGTCGAAGCGGGCATCGGCCCGCCAGCGATTGGTCGAGTAGCCCGGTTCGCTCATGTAGTCGTGCAGGCCGCTGGTGTGCTGGAGGACGTGCCGGACGGTGACGCGTCCGCCATCGGGCACGACACCGGGCAGGTGGCGCTCGATCGGATCGTCGAGTGCCAGCCGCCGCTCGTCGGCCAGCTGCAGGAGCACCGTGGCCGCGAAGGTCTTGGTGACGCTGCCGATCCGGAAGTGGCCGTCGGCGGCGGCCGGCGTCCCGGACGTCAGGTCACGCACGCCCACCGCGTCCGACCACTGGCCGCGGCCGTCGCGGACGTGGATCAGCCCGGCCGTGATGTCGCGGCCGTCGGCGAGGGCGGCCAGCCGGGCGTGCAGCTCGGCGGCAGGGATGTCCGGCGTGGCCGGTGCGGCAACCGGGCCGACGGCGAGAACGAGGGACAAGATCGTCTTCAGGAGCATGGTGACGACGGTATGGCGGGCGAGCCCGGCGAACCCTGGGGTAAACCGCAAGGTTCGGACCGGACTACCGCATTCAGAGGACTAATCGCGGAGTCGGGCGACGCCGTCCGGATCGAGGGAGAGCCGGACGGTGTCCCCCGGGCGCAGATCGGCCGTCACCGGCGCGACCGCGTCCACAGTGGACAGATCGCCGCCGGGCGCGACCACCAGCCGGACGTGTTCCCGCCGGTGCACCACGGCGGTCACCTCGCCCTCGACCCCTTCCGGCGAAACCCGCAGACCGTGCGGCCGCAGCCCCAGCCGCACCGCGCCGTCTTCGACGTCGGGCAGCGTGACCTCGCCGAGCGGTGTCCGCACCACTCCGCCGGACGCCTCACCGTCGACGAACGTGGTCACGCCGAGGAACCGCGCCACGTCCTCGTCCACCGGCTGCCGCCAGACCCGGCGCACCGCGCCCTCCTGCCGGATCTCGCCGTCGTCCAGCACGGCGACCCGGTCGGCGAGCGTGAACGCCTCTTCCTGATCGTGCGTGACCAGCAGCGCGGTGATCTTGCTGCGCCGCAACAACGCCGCGAGGTCGATCGCCAGCTGTTCCCGCAGTCCGGCGTCCAAACCGGACAGTGGTTCGTCCAGCAGCAGCAACCGCGGTTCCGGCGCCAGCGCGCGGGCCAGCGCCACCCGCTGCGCCTGACCGCCGGACAGCTCGGTCACCCGCCGCCGCTCGTAACCGCTCAGCCCGACCAGCTCCAGCAGCGCCCGGACCCGCTCGGCGTGCTCGGCGCGAGGGACGTCGTGCATCCTCAGGCCGAACGCGATGTTCGAGGCGACGTCCTTGTGCGGGAACAGCTGCCCGTCCTGGAAGACCAGGCCGAATCCCCGCCGGTGCACCGGGACCCCGGAGAGGTCCTCGCCGTCCCACCGCACGGCACCCGAGGTCAGCGGCTCCAGCCCGGTGATCGCCCGCAGCAGCGTCGACTTCCCCGAACCGGACGGGCCCAGCAGCGCCAGCACCTCGCCGTCGGCGATGTCCAGCCTGGCGTCCTTCACCGCCGCGAAGGATCCATAGTGGACGGTCAGATCCCGTACCGACAGCGACACTAGAACTCCCCTACCGAATTCTGCCCGCGGACCGCGCCGAACCGGTCGATCAGCACCACCGCCACCACGGTCACGATCATGAGCAGCGCGCAGGCCGCGTAGGCCATCTGGTTGTTCAGCTCCCCCGGCCGCGAGATCAGCGTCGCGACGGCGACCGGCAGCGTCGGCGCGTCCGGCCTGGCCAGGAAGCTCGTCGCGCCGAACTCGCCGAGCGCGACCACGTAACCGAAACCGGCGGCCGCGACCAGCGAACGCGCCGTCAGCGGGAGATCGATCTCCCGCCACACCCGGCCGGGGCTCGCGCCGAGGGTCGACGCGGCTTGCCGCAGCCGGACGTCGACCGACCGCAGCACCGGCAGCACCATCCGCACGATCAGCGGGATGATCACCAGTGCCTGCGCGAGCGGCACCAGCAGCGGCGACGTCCGCAGGTCGCCCGGAAGCGCGTCGAGCGTGACGAGGTAACCGAAACCGACGGTCACCGCGGAGACGCCGAGCGGGAGCATCAGCGCGGCGTCCATCGTCTCGCCCATGCCCCGCGCCAGCCTGCCCGGCGTGCGGCGCAACGCGACCAGCACGACCGAGGCCAGCACACCGATGATCATCGCGAGCATCGTCGCGTCGAACGCCGTCCGCAGCGACATCGACGCCGCGTCCCAGCCCGAGACCTGGAGCGCGCCACGGGATCCTCGGCCCGCCAGCGCTTCGTACCCGGCGAGGCTCCAACCGTCCGAAGTGGAGACCGACTCGAGAAGCAGTGCCACGATCGGCGTCATCAGGAGCGCGATCACCGCGAGTCCGGCGGAGACGGCCCACCACTCGCCGCCCCTGGGCCGCCGCGCGGTCTCGCTGCCCGAACGCAGGCGCACCGCGTTCTCCCGGCGCCGCCTCGCCAGCGCCCCGGCGACGAGCGCGGCGACGACGGCGGCGAACTGCACGAGGGACAGCGCGGCCGCGCCGGAGAGGTCGAGCAGTTCGACCGTGCGCAGATAGATCTCGGTCTCCAGCGTGCGGTACTTCGCCCCGCCGAGAATGAGCACGACCCCGAAACTGGTCGCGCAGAACAGGAACACCACCGCCGCGGACGACGCGATGGCGGGCGCCAGCGCGGGCAGTGTCACCGAACGGAAGGCACGCCACGGTGACGCGCCGAGCGCCCGCGCCGCGTCCACGGTGCGCGGGTCGAGATGGCTCCACAACCCGGAAACCGTGCGCGCGACGACGGCGACGTTGAAGAAGGCGTTGGCCAGTACCAAGGGCAGCAGTCCGCCGTCGGGCCAGAGCGCGCGGAACGCCAGGCCGACCACGACGGTCGGCAGCACGAACGGCACCAGCACGAGCGTCCGGACCAGCGAGACGCCCGGCAGCTTCACGCGGGCGAGGAGGAACGCGACAGGCAGGCCCGCGACGATCGCGACGATCGTCGAAACCCCGGCACTGGCCACGGTGAAGCCGGCGAGTTCCCAGGTCAGCGGGTCACCGATGGCCGCGCCGACGCCACCGGATCCGAAGCCCCGCCCGATGATCGCCGCGACCGGCCAGGCGAAGAAGAGCACGAGGAAACCGAGCGGCAGCACGGCGAGCGCGCCCAGCCCGGTCCCCCGAAGAGTCAGCCCGCCGGTGTTCAGCCGCCTTTCAAGGCGCGCTCTCGGATTTCCACAGCCGGGCCGTGGCATCGGCTGTTCACTCACCTGGCCGTGTCAGCGGCCCGTCTCCGCAAATCCGAGGCCTCCGGCCGAAGAACGACGCGCGCGCGTATCGTCGCCCGAACTGCCGCCTTCAGTTCGCGAAGCACGTCCTAACCTTCCACCAGCGTGCGCCACTGGGCGATCCACTGCTCACGCCCGGCCTGGATCTTGGCCGGTTCGAGCGTCTTCGGCTGCTGCGGCAGCGGCGCGGCCTGCGCCCAGCCCTGCGG
This sequence comes from Amycolatopsis thailandensis, assembly GCF_042723255.1. Lineage (NCBI taxonomy): Bacteria > Bacillati > Actinomycetota > Actinomycetes > Pseudonocardiales > Pseudonocardiaceae > Amycolatopsis > Amycolatopsis thailandensis. Next base: position 28,216 of record NZ_JBHXJK010000063.1, on the reverse strand, counting down.
GAGCTCGACACCCTGGCGGGCCGGGTACACGTACATGTTGCTCGCCACGGTCACCTGGAACTGCTGGGACAGCAGGAAGTCCACGACCTTGCGGGCCTTCTCGACCTGCTTGCCGCCCGCGAGCACGCCCGCGTACTCGACCTGGCGGTAACAGGTGTCCAGCAGCGCCTTCGTCCGCGGTTTGCCGTCGTCGCCGAGTTCGGCGGCGGGCGAAGACGCGTAGGACACGACGATCGGACGCGGTCCCTTGCCCGAGGAACCGGAGAATTCCTTGGTGTAGGCCTCTTCCCAGCCGCTGACCGTCTTGAGGCCGTTGGCCTTCAACTGCGTCCAGTACGCCTGCCAGCCCTGTTCGCCGAACTGGGCGACGGTACCGAGCAGGAACGCCAGGCCCGGCGACGACGTCGCGGGGCTTTCGGCGACCATCAGGTCCTTGTACTTGGCGTCGGCCAGGTCCGCGAACGACTTCGGCTCCGGGATCCCCTTGTCCACGAAGTACCGGCTGTCGATGTTGACGCACACGTCGCCGAGGTCGACCGCGGAGAGCCGGTGCCCGGGGTCGATGGAGTAGCGCTGCGGGCCACGGTCTGCCTCAGGGCTGGTGTACTGCTCGAAAACGCCTTCGGTGAGCGCGCGGGAGGCGAAGGTCGAGTCGACGCCGTACGCGACGTCCCCGATCGGGTTCGCCTTGGTCAGCACCAGTTTGTTGGTCAGCGCGCCCGCGTCGCCCTGCTTGAGCACGGAGATCTTGATCCCGGACTGCCGCTCGAACGCGTCGAGGACCTCCTGCGGGGCGAGCCACGAGTCGTGGGTCACGAGGGTGACGGTCGCCGGCGCCTGCGGGTCGTTCCCCGTGTTCCCGGAGAGCGAGCAGCCCGCGACGAGGGCGGCCACCGTGCCAGCCGCAACGACCGTGCGGAGGGCGCGTTTCATCTAGCCTCCTGCTGTTTTCAAGGGGGGACCCGTGGCAAACGTGCAGCGTAGCCGACGGCGTACCACCATGGAGTCATGGCGGAAATCTTGAACGACAAGCAGGCCGACGAGGCCGTGACCAAACTCTCCGGCTGGACGCGTGACGGCGTCACGATCGAGCGGACGGCGAAGCTGCCGAGTTTCCCGAAAGCCATCGAAGCGGTGGACAAGGTGGCCGAACTGGCGGAGGCGGCCGACCACCATCCCGACATCGACATCCGCTGGCGGACGGTGACATTCCGGCTCAGTACGCACTCCGCCGGAGGGCTGACGGAGAAGGACTTCGCGCTCGCGTCGCAGATCGACGGGGTACTCGACGCTGTGTGACGTCCGCGACGACCGCGCCACGACACCGCTTCTCGGACGTCTCCCGGATACGACCGAAGAGAAAAGGACGAAGGATGACGCAGGCGATCGTGGTGGGCTTTTCCGCATTCGGCGCGATGGTGGCGGCCGCTGCCGGGGTGCTCTGGTACACGGCACGCGAACGGCATCATCAGCACGATCAGTGACCTTGATCACACTGATCTTCAAAAGGTAACGCGGAGCCTGATCAACGCGCTGTTCCCGGCGGACCTGTCGCTTCTCTCCCCCGGGGAACCGCCGTGAACAACGCCTCCATCACCGCCGCCCAGCGCGCCTGGGTGACCACCTTCGCCGCCGCCATCACGCTGCTGACGATCGTCGTGCTCGGCCTTCTCGGGTAGCGGCTACCCGAGCGGCTTCGCCCACAACTCCAGTTCGCCCGCGGCGTCTCGGTAGGTGCGCGAACCGATGGACATCGCGATCACCAAGTCGTACGCGTCGTCTTCCGGCGCGTCGAGGTCGTGACCGTTCAGCCCGTAGAAGACGAATGTCGCCATCCAGGCCAGACGCTTGTTGCCGTCGATGAGCGCGTGGTTACGCGCCAGCGACTCGAGCAGCACCGCCGCCTTCTCGTGCAGCGTCGGATACGCGTCCTGACCCATCAACGAAGCCTGCGGGCGATGCGCGGCGGAATCGAGCAGCCCGAGATCACGGATCTTGGGCACACGGAGATCCTCCGCGAGCGCCAGCAGGTCTTCGACGGTGAGGTACTCGATCACTGGGCGAGACGGTCGAGCAGGGCGGCGTAACGCTCCCGGCCGTCCCTGGACAGCACACGGACACGGTCGTCACGGACACGGCGCGCGGCGGCCTCGGTGATGGCGCGAACGGTGGCTTCGTGCTTGCTCACGCCATCGGCCTCCGCCAGCAGGGCGAGCGCGCGCTCCTGCTCGTCGTTCAACCTCAGAGTCATGGCCATGGGATGAATGATACCACTCTGGTATCACTCAGGCGGCGCGTATTTTCCCCGCGTGAGCATCGAGACCCTGGGCAACGACGAGTACCGGCGCGTTTGGGACCGCTTCCGCACGGAGTTCGCCTTCCGGCCGGGCACGAGCCGATTCGAGTGGCCGGGCATCGACGAGCCCGCCGGATCGATGACTTGGAGCCTGACCGCCCTCGACGACGACCCGGGATACCTGCTGCTGGACCGGATGATCGCGGTGATCCAGCGAGGCCTGGCCTCCTGCGCCGGCGAGCTGTACGCGCTCGACTGGCAGCACGTGTCGTACCGGTTCCCGACGTCCGCGAAGGACTGGCCGCTCAGCCCGTTCCCGGACGGCGACTACTACGCGTACCTGACGCCGGACTTCCGGCTGGGCACGTTCGGGCATCCGTGGGAGTACACGGTCTGCGCGTTCGGCGACGCGCTGGTGACGGCGATTTCGGCGGAGGTCACCGAGGTCCTCGGCGAACCCGTACGCAGGTCCGCGTAGACCCGATTGCCGCTTCCGGGCCGACGCCCTTCACGGCCGTGAGCGGGACTCTTCAGTGGTCGAATCCCAGTGAGGAGTCCCGTCATGAACCGTTCCACCGCAGCCGTCGCCAACGCCTTCTTCCTCTTCGTCGGCGTCGCCGGCCTGATCATCCAGATCGCCTCCGGCGTCCCCGGGTTCCCGGACATCCCGCCCGGCCTGTTCGTCCTGGGCATACCCGGGATCCTCGTGCTGACGCTGGCCGCCCGATTCCGCTGGATCCTCTTCGCCGGCATCGTCGCGCCGGTGTTCATCCTCGTCGGTGCCCTGCTCGAAGGCTCGTTCTGGGGACGCCTGGCCGATGCCGGCGACTTCGGGCCCTTCGTCGGGACCGTGCTGCTGATCGGCGGGGTGATCGCGGCGGCGATCTCCGGCGGCCTCGCCGTCTCCCAGGCCTACCGCCGGGTCGCCGTGCGCTGAACCGGAAAAAGGGGACGATCGGGGGGTTGTTCCGGTGGCGCTGTGACTATTGGCTACTCGAACGAAGAGTCTCCCGAGATGTGAGGGGTGTTCCATGGCAGGTCTGCGCAGACGTGAAGTGCTCGCGGGCGCGGTGGCACTGGCGGGCGCGGCGACGATCGGGCTGAACCCCGGCACCGCCGCCGCGGCCACGCAGCAACGTCCGGGCGCGCAGTTCCCGCCGTCGCTGGACTTCGGCGACTACCCCGTGATCGCCCGGGTCCGGTCGCGGCGGGCGCTGGAGCACCTGCGGGTGCTCAGCGACAAGATCGGCCCCCGGATCGCCGGCACCGAAGGCGAACTGCGGGCCAAGGACTACATCGCGAAGGTGCTGCGCGACCTGCGCTACCAGGTCACCCTGCAACCGTTCCCGATCGCCGACAAGTTCCTGGGCGGCCTGTCGCTCGGACGCGACAGGTGGCAGACCGGCTCCTCACCGCAGGGCGCGCAGGACGTCACGCGCGAGGCCGTCGTCGTCGACGCCGGTGACGGGAGCACCCTGCCCGACGACCTGACCGGCAAGATCGTGCTGATCGCCGCCGTGACGAACAAGGCGGACGCGTACCTGACGGCCGCGCAGCGCGGAGCGGACGCCGTGCTGATCGGCCGGATCGGCGCCGACCCGGCGCGGAAACTGTCCGCGTTCTCCCCGACGCTCGCCACCCCGGTCACCGTCCCGGTGCTCGGCCTGGCCCAGGTCCAGGTGGAGCGTCTGCGCGAACGGCTCGCCAAGGGCTCGGTCACCGTGAAGGCGACGGCCACCCACCACAAGAACCTGACGTCCTACAACGTCATCGCCGAGCGGCCCGCCACCTTCCCCGGCAAGGACAACGGCGTGGTCATGGTGACCGCGCACTACGACAGTGTCCCTGGATCACCGGGCGCCAACGACGACGGCAGCGGCACCGTGCTGTGCCTGGAGTTGGCACGCGTCCTGCGATACCTGCCGACGAACAAGACACTGCGGTTCGCGCTGTGGGGCTCGGAGGAGTACGGGCTCATCGGCTCGCGGCATTACGTGTCGAACCTGTCCGACCCGGAGGCGAAGCGGATCGCGGGCTGCTTCCAGAACGACATGGTCGCCACCAGCTGGGACCCGGCGGTCACCTACTGGCTGCTTTCGGTCGACGGCGCCGACAACGCCACGACCGCGGCCGTCAACGCCGCCGCCAAGCGGCTCGGCTACGACCCGCGGGTCAAGGGCCCGGTCGCGCGCGGTTCGAGCGACCACGTGCCGTTCTTCGAGCGCGGTATCGCTTCGGGCAACTTCAGCTGGCGCGGCGAGAGCGGCCCGGCACTGCTGGAGCCGACGTACCACACACCGGAAGACACCATCAAGGACAACGTTTCCCTTGAGCGGCTTCAGGTTTCGCTGGAGCTGATCGGATCCGCCGCTTACAGCCTGCTGCGGAAGTAGCGAGCACGTAGCTCATGAAAGGGTCGTTCAGGACACTTTCATCCTGAACGACCCTTTCATGACACTCGGGGTGCCGGATTGTCGGTGGCCGCTGCTTTTATGACGCCATGACCACCGTGCTGGAGATCGCCACCCTCCTCCCCGACCCCACCCGGCTCCGCGCCCACCTGCGCGCGCTGGCGGTCCTGGACGCCGAGATCGGCGAGGATCCGGAGTACGGCCAGTACACCTTCGACACCACCTGGGGTCCCGGCGTCGAAGCCGCCCTGATGGACAACGGCTCGGGGGACGACTTCACCGTCCTCTTCACCCCGGCCGGCGTACTCATCCGCGGTTTCGACCACGAGTCACCGATGAGTCCCTACGCGACGGACGACGAGCAGGCCTGGCCCGGCGTCCTCGATGACGTGCCCGCCGCCCTCCGCCCGTTCCTGGGCGAATCGGCCGTCAGCGTCGAAGGTATGGAGGCCACTCGGGTCACCGCCTGTCTGTGGCGGGAGGCCGGTGACATCGTCTGGCGCGCCGGGTCGGCCATCACCTTCCCCGACGACGGCGGAGACCCCGACGGCTCCGGCTTTCTCTTCCGGCTCCTCGTCGAGCGTTCTCCCGAAGCTGTCCAAGCCCATTTCGAGGGCTACTACGAGCGCCCCGTCCCCCTCGACGCAATCCGTCACGTCCTCGACGGGAACCCGCTCACCCTGGCGATCGCCGCGGCCCTCGACCCGGTCGCCCTCTCGGACGACGCGTTGCTCGAGAGAATCGCCGAGTATCCCGAGGTCGCCTCGTATCTGGCCGGTGACGGCGAGTTCGACCTCGCCCGTACCGATCCGATCGAATCCATCGCCCTGCCCAACGGTCTTTCGGTGGAACCCGTCGCGGGCTGCAACGCGGGCGGCACCCACTATCTCTGCGGCCCGGCAACGCCCGACGGCTCGCGCGCCGTTCTGTACACCGACTCGGAAGGCGGCGCTTGCCTCATCGCCGAATCCGTCGCCGATGCGCTGACCCTCGCGATCGTCCTCCCGTGTTGGCATGACGCTCTAGCGGGCTCACGTCCCCCTGAGCTCGGAGCCGATCACCTCGAAGACAACCCAGATCACCACGCGGTCCGCGACCGGCTCCTGGTCGAGCTCCGCCTGCCCCCTGCCACCGAGCAAGAAGTCCTGGATCGCTTGCTCGCCACCGCCGCCCGCACGGTCACCGACGGGTTCTTGCCGCACGTTCCCGGCGAGGATTCCGCTTTCGAACTGCTGCTCAAGTGAAGGAATCCATCGACGTGAGATCCGACGACTCGACGAACACTCCGGGATCCCTGGCCGAGCAACGAGCGCTGTGGCGCAAACAGGCGGCCTCCCTGCCTTCCTTGCGTGGCGGCAAGAACCTCTGGGTCCCGCTCACACTCGAACTCGTGGAGCAGATCGGGGCGGGCAAGGCCATCGAACCCGCCGGGTACCCCGACTTTCCTCCGGCGCTTTTCGCCGCGGCGCCACGCCAGGGCGGCGCAGCGCCGCTCACCCAACCACTCACCTGGCTCGAATACGGCAAATTCGTCAAGGGCGCCGGACTCGCGTACGCGGAGAACGCGGAGCTGAAGTTGACCCCTCAAGGCCGGCTCGTGCATTCGAACCCCACCCCGGGACAACTCGCCGAGGTCTTGATCAGTCGTTTCCGCCTGTTCACGGAAGCTCTGTCGCTTGTCGCTGAAAAGGATTCGACGGTCGAGGAAGTCGACGGCCACCTCCGGGACCGATACGAGACAACTTGGAAGAGCCTGGGCGGCGTTCGGAGCCGAATGGACTGGCTTGAGGTCCTTGGCCTCATCGAAGGCCGCGGAAATCGTCACTGGGGGATCACCGCGGCAGGTGAGACGCTTCTCGCGCGGAGCACCATCGTCAGCCCTGAGGCCATCACCTTCCGCACTGCTCACGTCGAGCCCATTACCGAGGCACCCGGTGAGATCAAGACTCTCCTCGGTCAGCTGTCGACTTCCGAGCGACCCCAGGACTCTCGTAGCACCTACAACATCTGGGTGCCGAGTCCCGCTTCGAACCCCAACAAGGTGGCGAACCTCAGGACCATCGTGAACGCCGCGATAGATCCGATCAAACGAGAGGAACTACTGCGCTTCATCGCGGATTCTTTCGAACTCCGGCGTACCAGCGTCGATTCGATGATGCCCTTCCTGCGCGCGTCGGGCCTGCTGCACGAGGTCGGTCTCGGCATCTACCAGGCGACAGCGCCCGCTCGCGCCTGGGTCACTTCCGAGGACGACGTCAACTTCATTCGCATTCTGCACGCGAACATGCGCTTCGTCGGCGAAATGATCCAAACCGTCGAGGCGGGCGTCACACGCACTGAAATGTATCGTGAAGCCGCCAAGCACGGCCTTAATGTCGACAAATCCCGATGGATCGCTTCGTTTCTCGAGGACACCGCTCTTATCGAGCAGCCACGTTACGGAAGCCTTCGCGCCACAGCAACAGGAATCACCCTTCTCGCCGAATTGCCCCTCGCCGAACCGCCGACTCCCCTCGAAAGACCAGAAGTCTCCTCAGCCACACCAAGGAGAGCGAATCAAGAAGATCATCCTTCGCTCAAAGAAGAGCTCACAACGTTCTCGCGGTCCCCGCAGGCTCTCGGCCTGGGGTCCGGAAAGGCGTTCGAACGCTCGGTGCGCGATGCGTTCAGGGCGCTGGGCTTCAGGGCTGAGACCATCAGCGGATCCTCCGACACTGACGTCGTCGTTCGGTGGCAAGACGAGACGGACACCGAGGTCGTCGCGATCGTGGAGGCGAAGTCGCGTTCGAACGGCTACGTCACACATTCGGACTTCAGCGATATCGCGCTGGAGACTCACAGAAGCCAGCACAAAGCACACTTCGCGGCCTTGGTCGGGCCCGCATTCCACGGCGACACCATCAAGAACATGGCCGCGAAGCGGGGATGGGCCATGGTGGAAGCGGGTCGGCTAGGCGAAATCGTCGAGGCGGCGACCGAGCTGGGCCTCGGCCCGACCGAGACCGGGATCCTGTTCAAGGTCCCAGACGGCTTCGACGAGCTCGACAGAATCATCGGACAACGACGTCGCGAGCTGTCCGTGCTCTCGTTCGTGGTCGCCCAACTCGCCGAGGAAGCCGCGGATACCGGCGACGCGATCACCGCCCGCGACATCTCCCGGGACGGGCGGAGAACGGACCTCACACCGACGGTCGAGGAAGTACAGGCGGCGTTCTTATCGCTGTCGCAGGTAGAGGTCGGCGCGATTCGCCTCGTTCAGCAGCAACAAGATCCGAAATTCTCGACGTACACGCTCGGCTACGTCAGGTCGGCGGCCATGAGACTTCGAGCGGTGGCCAGCGCCATCGAGAGTGCGCTCCCGTCCACCCGGCACGACTGACGCTCGTTTCCGGGAGCCCGGCGCCCCTTTGGTCGAGCGACTGGAGCGGCGCCGGGCTCGGCTCGAGGCGATCAGACGTTGAAGCGGAACTCCACCACGTCGCCGTCCGACATGATGTAGTCCTTGCCCTCCATCCGCACCTTCCCGGCGGACCGGGCGGCGGCCATGGAGCCGTTCTCGATCAGGTCGTCGTACGAGACGACCTCCGCCTTGATGAAGCCGCGCTCGAAGTCGGTGTGGATGACGCCGGCCGCCTGCGGGGCGGTCGCGCCCTGCGGGATCGTCCAGGCGCGCGATTCCTTCGGGCCCGCGGTCAGGTACGTCTGGAGGCCGAGGGTGTGGAAACCGGCGCGCGCCAGCGAGTACAGGCCCGGCTCCTGCTGGCCGACGGACTCCAGCAGTTCGCGCACGGACTCCTCGTCGTCCAGCTCCAGCAGCTCGAATTCGACCTTCGCGTCGAGGAACACCGCGTCCGCGGGGGCGACCATCTTGGCCAGCTCTTCGCGGCGGGACTCGTCGGTGAGGATGCCCTCGTCGGCGTTGAAGACGTAGAGGAACGGCTTCGTGGTGAGCAGGCTCAGCTCGCGCAGCGCCTCGAAGTCGACCTCCTTCTGCGCCTGGAACAGGGTCCGGCCCCCGTCGAGGATCTCCTTGGCCTTGACCGCGTTGTCGAGGGCGGGCTTGGCTTCCTTCTTGGTCCGCGCCTCCTTCTCGAGCCGGTGCAGCGCCTTGTCGAGCGTCTGCAGGTCGGCGAGGATCAGCTCGGTGTTGATCGTCTCGATGTCGCTCGCCGGGTCGATCCGGTCGTCGACGTGGATCACGTCCGGGTCGTCGAAGACGCGGACGACCTGGCAGATCGCGTTCGCCTCGCGGATGTTCGCGAGGAACTTGTTGCCGAGCCCGGCGCCCTCGGAGGCACCCTTCACAATGCCCGCGATGTCCACAAAGGACACGACGGCGGGCACGGTGCGCTCGGAGCCGAAGACCTTGGCGAGTTCGTCCAGCCGCGGGTCCGGCAGCGGGACGACGCCGACGTTGGGCTCGATCGTCGCGAACGGGTAGTTCGCCGCGAGCACGTCGTTGCGGGTCAGCGCGTTGAACAGGGTGGACTTGCCGACGTTGGGCAGGCCGACGATGCCGAGGGTGAGACTCACGGGCCAGAAGTCTACGTGCCGTCCGCCGCCGCATCCGCCGAGGCCTTGATCGCCGTGTCGGATTTCCGCCAGCCGAGCCCTCCACCTGGTGGCACGATCGATGTCATGACCGAGCAGACCTTGGCCGAACGGGCCGTGTGGCGCGACACCGAACGGTGTTACCGCGCCGTCGCCGCCCGTGATTCCCGGTTCGACGGCCAGTTCATCATGGCCGTCGCCACCACCGGGATCTACTGCCGCCCGTCCTGCCCCGCGTCGACACCGAAGCAGCAGAACGTCCGCTTCTACCCGACGTCGGCGGCCGCGCAGGCCAACGGCTTCCGTGCCTGCCGTCGCTGCCTCCCCGACGCCGTCCCCGGCTCGCCCGACTGGGACATCCGAGCCGACCTCGCCGCGCGGGCGATGCGGCTCATCTCGGACGGGACCGTCGAACGCGACGGCGTCCCGGGGCTCGCGCGACGGCTCGGCTATTCCGAACGCCAGCTCGGGCGCGTCCTCACCGCCGAACTCGGCGCCGGTCCGCTGGCGCTGGCCAGGGCGCACCGGGCGCACTCCGCGCGGCTGCTGATCGAGATGTCCGGGCTCCCGCTGACCGACGTCGCGTTCGCGGCGGGCTTCTCCAGCGTCCGCCAGTTCAACGAGACGATCCGCGAGGTGTTCGCGACGACGCCGTCGCAGCTTCGCGAGGCGAGCCTGCGTCGTGGGCGTCGGAAGGCCGAAGAGACGCCGACCGGAACCCGGCTGAGCCTGCGACTGCCGTTCCGCAAGCCGTTCGACGCGGCCGGAGTGCTGGACTTCCTGGCCGACCGGGCCATCGCGGGCGTCGAGCACGTGACGCGCGACGATTCCGGGGTGACCGGCTACGGACGCACACTGCGGCTCGCGCACGGCGCGGGCGTGGTGTGGCTGACGACGAAGGACGACCATGTCCGCTGCGACCTGCGGCTCACCGACCTGCGCGACCTGAGCAGCGCGGTGGCGAGGGTGCGGCGGCTGCTCGACCTCGACGCCGACCCCGAGGCGGTCACGCGGGTACTCGGGGCCGACCCGGCGCTCACGCCGCTGGTCGAGGCGATCCCGGGCATCCGGGTGCCCGGCGCGGTCGACGGCGACGAACTCGTGCTGCGCGCGTTGCTGTCCCCCGAAGAGGCGGCGTCGCTCGCGGACACCCTCGGCGAGCGAATGCCCAGCTGCGACGAGTCGCTGGAAGGGCTGACGACGCTGTTCCCGACGGCGGACCGGGTCGCCGCACACGGCCCGGAGCGGGTGACCGCGGTGGCCCGCGCGCTGGCGGACGGGGTTTCGGTCCACGTCGGCCGCGACCCCGGGGAATTGCGGGCGGAGCTGCTGGAGCTCCCGGGAATCGAGCCCCGGACCGCGGATTACGCCCTAATGCGCGTCCTGGGCGCGCCGGACATCCTGCTGACCGGTGATCCCGCGCTGCGCCGGGGAGCGGCCGCGCTGGGCATCGCCGACGACGAAACGACGCTGGCCGAACGCGGACGGGCCTGGCAGCCCTGGTCCTCGTACGCCGGCATGTACCTGTGGCGCGCCTGAAAGGAAGAACATGAGCATCGCGTACTGGTCCACAATGGACACCAAGATCGGCCCGTTCACCGCCGTGGTGGCGGGTGACGGGGCCGTGCTCGCCTCGGGTTGGACGGGTGAGGTCGGCGAGCTGACGCCGCTGATCTCACCGTCGCTGGCCCCTGGCGAAGTGAAGGAGCGACGGGACCTGGGGCCGGTGAGCACCGCGATCCGCCGGTACCACGAAGGCGACCTGGACGCCGTCGCCGACATCGAGGTGCGGCAGCGGTCCGGCGCTTTCCGGGAGCACGCTTGGGAAATCCTGCGGAAGGTGCCCGCGGGCGAGCCGGTGAGCTACGCGGAGTACGCGGCGCTGGCGGGGAATCCGTCGGCGGTGCGAGCGGCCGCTTCGGCGTGCGCGAAGAACGCGGCGGCCTTGTTCGTGCCGTGCCACCGGGTGGTGCGGACCGGCGGTGGCGTGGGGAACTTCCGGTGGGGCGTTCCGGCGAAGCAGTGGCTGCTGACCCACGAAGCCGCCTGACTCCCTCCTGGATGTCATGAGGGGTCCCCATCGGACGAAAAATGTCCTATGGGGACCCCTCATGACACTTCGCGGCAGGGGGTCAGGCGGCGTGGATTTCGACCGAAGAGCCCGTCCGCGCCTTCCTGATCCGCAACCGGGTCGGGATCCGCTGCCGCAGCTCCTCCACGTGCGAAACCAGCCCGACCACCCGCCCGCCGGCGCGAAGCTCGTCGAGGATGTTCATGACGATGTCGAGCGTCTCGGCGTCCAGTGTGCCGAAGCCTTCGTCGATGAACAGCGTGTCCAGCAGCGCCCCACCGGTCTCGGCGGCGACGACGTCGGCGAGCCCCAGCGCCAGCGAGAGCGACGCGAGGAACGACTCACCGCCCGAAAGCGTCTTCGCGGGCCGGACGGTGCCGGAGTAGTCGTCGAGCACGTCGAGACCGAGCCCGCCGCGAGTCCCCCGGGCCCCTGCCGCGTCCGAATGCACGAAGGAGTAGCGGCCCTGGCTCATCGTCCGCAGGCGGGCGGTGGCCGCGACCGCGACCTCTTCCAACCTCGCGGCCAGGACGTACGACCGCAGCGACATCTTCCGCGCGTTCTGCCCCCGTCCGTTGACCACCTCGGCCAGCGCCTTCAGTTCGTTGTACCGCTCCTCGACCGGTGCCAGCCCCGCCAGCAACGACGTCATCCGCTCGACCACCTTCGCCAGGTCGGCGTGCCGCGAAGTGGCCGTCCGCAACGCGACGAGCGCCTGCTCGGCCTCGCCCCGAGTGTCCCGCGCCGCTTCCTCGGAGGCCGCGACGTCGATCTCGTCCTCCGGCGAGATGCCGAAGAGTTCCGGCTCGGCCAGGGCCTGCCGCTCGGCCTTCTCCATCGCCTTCGCGTCGGCGAGGCCCGCCTCCAGCTTCATGACCTGCTCGTCCGGCCGCGACGCGGCACGCATCGCATCGAGATCCGCGAAACCCTTGGCCCGCAACGCTTCTTCGACCAGTTTCGCCTGCTCGTCGCGGCGCTCGCGAGCACCCACGACACCGAGCCGCGCTTCGGCGAGCGCGTCGAGACGGGTCGCAAAACCGAGCAGGTGCTTCCTCCGGGCGGCGACGTCGGCGAACTCGCCGCGCGCGCTTTCCAGCCGCCGTTCCCGTTCCGCCAGCCGTTCCGTGAGGCTTCGGACCTCGGCGGCGGCCTCGGCGGCCCGGTGCTCCGTCACGCGACGGCGTTCGGTCAGCTGCTCGGTCTTCCGTTCCAGTTCGAGGAGCTGCTTCTCCAGGACAGGCTTGCGACGAGCCGTTTCCGACAGCGACGCGCCCAGCTCCCGCGCCTCCCCGAGTTCGGCCCGCAGCGCCTCGGCGGTGCGCTCACGCAAACGCTCGGCCAGCGTCTTCAGCCGTCCTTCGGCTTCCAGCAGCGAGGCCTGCGCCTTCTCACGCCGCTTGTCGGCCTGCTGTTCGGCGGCTTCGGCGCGGCGTTCGTCCTCGGGATCGACGAGACCGCCGGTGTGCGTGGCGCGCGCCGGATGCTCGGTCGACCCGCACACCGGGCAGTCCTCACCCGCGGTCAGTCCGGCGGCGAGTTCGGCCGCCATCCCGTCGAGACGGCGCTCGCGCAGGTCCAGGCGATGCCGGCGTGCTTGCTGATGGACGTCGACGGCGTCGCGGACCAGTCCACGCGCCTGCTCGACGGCCTGCTCCACCCTGGGCACCTCGTCGGCGTCCCGGACCAGCGCCGTCAGCTCTTCGAACCGGGTGCGGACACCTTCGAGTTTCGCCTCGGCTTCGACGGCCGCGAGCGCTTCGGCACGCACCGCCGTGATCTTCTCCGGCGCGGATTCGAGTTCGGCGGCGAGCTCCCCGGCCTGCTTCTCCGCCTCCGCGGCGGCGGTGCTCAGCTGATCGCGGCGAACCAGATCCCGTTGCTGCTGCTCGCTTTCCGCCACGAGCTCGGCGAGCGCGCCCGCCTCTTCACGCAACGCGCCGGCGCGAGCGCGAAGCTCGGCGGCGGAACTTTCCGCGGCGTCAGGCACTTCCTGAGCCCGAAGCGCCTCCGCGGCTTCGGCCTCCGCGAGCTGGTCCAACCTGCGTTCGAGAAGGTCGGCCTCCGCGACCACACCAGCAGCCCGGTGCGCCGCCTCGACCTCCTCCGCCCACTCCGCGCGCTGGTCCGCCTGCTCGGCGATCGCCGAAAGCCGCGTGTACGCGGTGCGCACGCGGCGGATCCTCTCCGCGGTGGACCGGTTCTCCTGCCAGACGACCTCGGCGGTCTTGGCCGCCGCACGAGCCTTGGTGTCCCGTTCCCGCGCCAGGCCGACGCGTTCGGCCGACTCGGCGAGCACGGCCTCGACCCATTCGCTCTGCCCCTCTTCGGGCGCTTCCTGGCGGGCGACCTGCGCGAACCGCGCGACCCACTCGCGCAGCGACTGCTGCCGCTCCTGCAACTCGCGACCGCGTTCGGCACGCAGATTCGCGAACCAGTTCTCGACGTCGGAAAACCGCTCCGTGCCGAACAGCCGCTCCAGCAGTTCTTCACGCTCGGCGGTGTTCGCCCGCAGGAACCGCGCGAATTCACCCTGCGGCAGCAAGACCACCTGGAAGAACTGCTCGTGCGTCATGCCGATGAGCCGCTCGACCGTGCGCGCGACCTCGTCGATCCGCGTGATGCCTTCGGCCACGTGCCCGGCTGGCACCGTGCCGACCCAGCTCAGCACCGCCTTGGCCTGCTGGAGGGTCATCCCCTCGCCCCGGCGCTTGGGCCGCTGGTACTCGGGGTTGCGCGCGATCCGCATCCGCTGGCCCTGCACGGTCAGTTCCAGGACGACCTCGGTGACCTGATCCGGCTCGGCGAGGTCGCAGCGCAGCCGCTTGACCTCGCCGCGAGCGCCGGGGACCGTGCCGAACAGCGCGAACGCGATGGCGTCGAGCAGTGTCGTCTTCCCCGCGCCGGTGTCGCCGTGCAGCAGGAACAAACCGTCGGCGCCGAGCACGTCGAAGTCCACCACCTCGCGGCCCGCGTACGGACCGAAAGCGGCGACCTCCAACCGGTGCAGTCTCATACTTCGCGCTCCCTGCCCGCCGCGCCCAGTGCCGCCAGCACCAGCCGCTCCTCGCTTTCGGACGGCTCGGAACCGCGGCAGTCCTCCAGGAAACTGCGGGTGATCTCGACGTCGGATCGCCCTCGGACGGCTTCGGCGTACTTCAACGCGGCGCCGTCGTGCCCGCCTTCCGGCTGCCAGTCCATGTGCACGGCGTACGGGAACCGTTCGCGCAGTTTGCGCATGGCGTCGATCGGGCGGACCCGGTCGGTGACCGTGAAGGAGAGGAAGTGTTCGGTGAGCTCGTCGTGCTCCGGGTCCGCGAGGAGTTCGGCCAGCTCGCCGCGCAGCATCGCGAGGTGCCGGGGAACGGGCAGCTCATGACGCCGGACCTCGCCCAGCCCGTCGGCGCCGAGCTCCACCAGCCATACCGACTTCCGTTGGCGCGTCTCGGAAAACGAGTACGCCAGCGGACTGCCCGAATAGCGCAGGTGCTCGGCGAGGGTCTGCGGTCCGTGCAGGTGGCCGAGCGCGACGTAATCGACGCCGTCGAACACCGAACCCGGCACCTGCTCGACGCCGCCGACCGCGATGGTCCGCTCGGAGTCGGTCGGCTCGCCGCCGGTGACGAAGGCGTGCGCGAGCACCACCGACCGCGTTCCAGCCGTCCGGCCGGCGAGATCGGCGCGGATCCGCCGCATCGCCTCGGTGAGGACGCCGGTGTGACCGCGGGCCTCGGGTACGCCGAGGGCGTGGCGCGCGGGCTCCGGTTCGAGGTACGGGATGCCGTAGAGGGCGACGTCGCCGTGTTCGTCGGGCAGCAGCACGGGTTCGGCGAGACCGTCGATCGTGGCGCGCAGGTGCAGCCCGCCCGCCGCGGCGAATTCGGCGAACGCGCCCAGCCGCGGCGCGGAGTCGTGGTTGCCCGGCGTCATCACCAGCTTCGCGCCGGCCTGACGGATCCTGCCCAGCGCGGTGGTGGCCACGCGGACGGCCTCCGCCGAAGGCACCGCGCGGTCGTAGATGTCCCCGGCCACGACCACGACGTCGACCGATTCGGCGGCCACGAGGTCGGCGACGTGGCCGAGCACGGCTTCCTGTTCGGCGAGCAGATCGGCGCCGTGGAAGGTGCGGCCGATGTGCCAGTCGGAGGTGTGCAGGAGCTTCACGCAGAACAAGGTAGGGCCGCGCACCGGCCGGGAAGGGGAGGCGCGCCCTTGGAGCCGCCGCGCTTTCCGACACGCCGGAGACCGCGCAGGTCAGATACGGAGCGCGACCACGTCGTCCCGTTTTTGTCGGTGGGTTCGGCCATGATGTTCCCGACTCGGATCCGGAGGGGAGGTACCGGTGGCGACGGTGATCACCACCGCGGCCGTCGTGCTCGCGCTCCTGCTGCTCGTCGCCGTCGCGCTGCTGTGGCGGCTGTACAACGACGGCATGCGGCGGGCGGACGCGGCGGCGAAACAGGTCGCCGCCGAACGCGCGAAGGCGGATCAGCAGCAACTCGCGCTCCGCCGGTACGAGGTCGCCTTCGCCTCGATCAGCGGCCGAGGCGAACTAGGTGAGCAGGTGCTCCTGGAGACGGCGCGCGCGCTCGGGCTCCGCGAAGAGCTGCACTTCACGCTGCAAACGGACCTGGCGGGCGGCGGCGCGGCGAAGCCGGACATGGTGCTGCGGGTCGGCGGCGGGCGGACGGTGCCTGTCGACGCGAAGGCGAGCATGGCCTGCTGGGCCGAAGCGGTCGAGACCGACGACCCCGAAGAACGGCTGGACGCGCTGCGCGTCCACGTGCGCCAGATCCGGTCGCGGGCGGCCGAACTGGCGGGCAAGGGCTACCAGCGCTGGGCCGACGCGATCTACGGGACGATCATGTTCGTCCCGTCCGACGCGGCCGTGGTGGCCGCGCTGGACACCGACCCGGAACTGCTGCGCTGGATGCTGGACAGGCGGGTCTTCCTCTGCGGGCCGACCGGATTCGCCGTGCTGGCCTCCGCCGCGCTGTTCGCCGCGACCGAGCGGGCACTGGTCGAGGACGTCGAGCAGGTCCGGGCGGGCGCCGCGGCCGCGCACCGGGCCGCGGGCAACGCGGTCGACGCGCTGAACCTGTCGAGCACCCATCTCCAGCGCTTCATCTCGGCCCGGCGGCGGGAGCTGGAAGCGCTGGAGAGTTTCCGGAGCACGGTCTCCCCGCTGACCGACGCTTCGGGCAGTCCGGCACCGGTGCCCTTGATCAGGAAGGCGGACGAACTACCGGCCTCATGAGTGGTTGGAACAGTCCCAACCACCCAACGCGGGACGTTCCCTACCTGCGATTTCCGGAATCACGGGCTCCGTTTCGGCCCGTCTGACAACCTTGTCGCACCCCTACGCGTAGTACCTCTGGAAAGCACCCGGACAGTCCGTCCGGGTGGTCCGGAATGACCACTACCAGGCGATAGACATACCGCCTGTTGGCGGTATGTCCGCAGCTTGGATATACGGTGGGGCCTGTGACCGCGATTCGCGATCGCCAGAGCGATCCTGATGCCGACGACGTTCCCGTAGCCTGGGACGAGCGTCCGCTCGTCGGCGCCAGGCGCGGGCTGCCCTGGTGGGCCGCCGTCCTGGTGGGCTTCGGGCTCGCCATCCTTGGCGCCTTCATCGACGTGATGACGCAAAAGGACCTGGGCCTGCTGTTCAAGATCTGTTACGCGCTCGGCGCGGTGGCCGCCGTGGTGGCCGTCCAGCGTCGCGGGCTGTTCGGCCCGATGGTGCAGCCGCCCTTGGTCCTCGCCGTGACCGTGCCGGGAGTCATCCTCCTGACCTCGGACAACAGCAAGGATTCCAGCCTGCTCGAGAGAGCCTTCGACATCGGGAACCCGCTGATCAACGGGTTCCCGACGATGGCCATCACCACCGGTGTCACCTTGGCGATCGGCGTCTTCCGGATCTACCGCGAACGCGATCCCGACGCCCCGGTGAAGGTCAAGGCGGGCGCCAAGCCGGAACGCCGCGACGACGCCAAGCCGGCGGCCCGTTCCGCGGCCGCCGCCGCGCCGGGCCGTGGCCGTCCGGCGTCGCGGACCGGCCAGACCCCGCCCCCGCCTTCGCGCCGTGGCGCTCCGAGGGACGCCGCGCCCCGGGACGGTGCGCCGCCGCGTCGCCGTCCGCCCGCCGACGACGAGCGACGTCCTCGCCGCGACGCCGAGCCCGGTGCCCGCAAGCCGCCGCCCCCAGGACGTCAGCCGCGCCGACCGCGGCCGGAAGACGGCGAACCCCGTCGCCGCGACCCGCGTGGCGAAAGCGCTCCCGGTGCCCCGCGCCGCCGTCCGCCGCGTTCGGACGACCCGCGCCGCGGAGGGCAGCCGCCGCGCCGCCGCCCGTGGGACGACGAGCGATAGCAAGGGACCTACTTCGCAAGGTGTGAAGGTCGAGTTTCCTCGGCTCAGCCGAGGGAAGGGTCCTTCACACGCCGCTGTGACTGCTGGTGCATATGGGGCGAAAGTGGCGATCCCCAGTAGGTCCTAAGACACCCTTGGCCCTGAAGCGACAGCAAGGGACCTTTGCTATCACTTAAGGCGCTGACCAGCAGAAAGGGCCGCCCGAGGAGTTCCTCGGGCGGCCCTTTCTCGTCGGACCGTCAGGCCTTCGCGGCCTTCCGCAGCTCGTGCGGCAGCGCGAAAGCGATCTTCTCGTTCGCCGTGGTGACCTCGTCGACGTCGCCCCAGCCACGCTCGGCCAGCCACGCCAGCAGGTCCATGACCAGTACCTCCGGCACCGAAGCGCCGCTGGTGACACCGACCGTCTCGACGCCTTCGAGCCACGCTTCGTCGACCTCGTGCGCGAAGTCGACCAGGTGCGACGCGCGCGCACCCGCCTTCAACGCGACCTCGACCAGCCGCTTCGAGTTGGACGAGTTCGTCGAGCCGACCACCAGCACCAGGTCGCATTCGGCGGCCATGGCCTTGACCGCGACCTGGCGGTTCGTGGTGGCGTAGCAGATGTCGTCGCTGGGCGGGTCGGCCAAGCCCGGGAACTTGTCCCGCAGCTGATCGACGCGCTCCATGGTCTCGTCCACCGAAAGGGTGGTCTGGGAGAGCCAGATGACCTTCGACGGGTCGCGGATCTCGACCTTGTCGACGTCTTCGGCGGTGTCGACGAGCTGCACCTTGTCGGGAGCCTCGCCGGCGGTGCCTTCGACCTCCTCGTGGCCTTCGTGGCCGATCAGCAGGATGTCGTAATCGTCTTTCGCGAACCGGTTGACTTCCTTGTGCACCTTCGTCACGAGCGGGCAGGTCGCGTCGATGGTCCGCAGATTGCGCTCGGCCGCCTCGGCGTGCACCGCGGGCGAGACGCCGTGCGCGGAGAACACCACCAATTCGCCTTCCGGCACCTCGGAGGTCTCGTCGACGAAGATCACCCCGCGTTCGCGCAGGGTCTCCACGACGTGCCGGTTGTGCACGATCTCCTTGCGCACGTACACCGGTGCGCCGTAGAGCTCGAGTGCCTTTTCGACGGCGATGACCGCGCGGTCGACGCCCGCGCAGTAGCCACGAGGCTTGGCGAGCAGGACACGTTTGCCACCTGCCGGCACACCGGACTCGGTGATCGTCGGACTGCCGGCGGGCGTGATTCCGGGACTCGCAGAACTCATGCCCCCAGGGTACGGGCTGCCCCGGGGGCTCCTCGCACTCACGTTCAGGTGACCAGCGATCCCCTCTAAAGTATGTGCGTGGAGTCACGTCCTGTGAGCCGACACACCCGTTCGGTTGGGCAGGATGGACCAGATACGGCAGGCTAGACGTATGAAGCCTCTCCCGCTCCCCCTCCGGGTCGCCGCGGGCCTCGCCGTCACCACCGCCGAGCGGGTTCGCGAACTTCCCAAGCAGCTCACCGGGCTCCCCGTCACGGTGGTCAGCCAGGTGCTCCAGTTCTCCATGCGCGTCCAGCAGCACGTCACCGAGCTCGCGATCAAGGGCGACGACGCGCTGTCGGGCCTCCGCCCGGTCGAGGACACCCCCAGCTGGGCCACCTTCGACGAAGACCTCCCGCCGGACCTCGGCGAACGCCGGTACGAACGCGACTCGTGCGTGATCCCGCTGCGGGAGGACGCCGAAGTCCCGGAGCCGCGTGCCGAGGTGAACGGTCACCTCCACGACCTCGAAGCGCTCGCCGAAGACCCGTGGGCCGAGGAGGAGCGCGCGCTCGCCGAGGACCACGCCGACGGCGAGTTCGACAGTTCCGCGGCACCCGTCGACGCGAATCCCGCCGGGCTGGAGGACTACGACACGCTCACCCTGCCGCAACTGCGTGCCCGGCTGCGCCGGTTCGACCTCGCGCAACTGGAAGAACTGCTGACCTACGAGCGGGCGAACGCCGACAGGCCGTCCTTCGTCGGCATGCTCGCGCGGCGCATCGGGAACGTGAAGAAGACCGACGGCGACGGCGCGGAAGGCCAGTGAGCGCCGAACCCACCTCCACGGCGGGTCCGTCCACGTCGGCCGAGAACCCGTGGCCGGTCCGCACGGTCGCGCGCAAGGTCGGCGAGTGGATCAACCGGCTCGGCGTGGTCTGGGTCGAAGGTCAGGTCACGCAGATCTCGGCCCGCCCCGGCACCAATACCGCGTTCCTGACCCTGCGTGACCCGTCGGCGGACGTCTCGATGTCGGTGACCTGCCCGATGGGTCTCCTGCGCACGATCGAACCGCCGCTGCGCGAGGGCGCGAGCGTCGTGGTGCACGCCAAACCGACGTTCTTCATGAACCGCGGTTCGTTCAGCCTGCGTGCCAACGAGATCCGCGCGGTCGGCATCGGCGAGCTGCTCGCTCGGATCGAGCGGCTGCGGCGGCTGCTGGCAGCGGAAGGCCTGTTCGCGCCCGAGCGCAAACGCAAGATCCCGTTCCTGCCCAAGGGGATCGGGCTGATCACCGGCCGCGCGTCCGCCGCCGAACGCGACGTACTGGTGAACGCGCAGGCCCGCTGGCCGCATGTCGCGTTCAAGGTGATCAACACCGCCGTGCAGGGTTCGCTCGCGGTCCCGCAGATCCTCCAGGCACTGTCCAAACTGGACCGTGATCCGGACGTCGACGTCATCGTGATCGCGCGCGGCGGCGGCAGTGTGGAAGACCTCCTGCCGTTCTCCGACGAGGCGCTGTGCCGCGCCGTGTCCGCGGCCGGGACCCCGGTGGTCAGCGCGATCGGGCACGAGCCCGACACCCCGCTGCTCGACCACGTCGCCGATCTCCGCTGCTCGACGCCGACCGACGCCAGCAAGCGGATCGTGCCGGACGTACGCGAGGAGACCCAGCGGGTCCGCCAGATGCGCGACCGCGGCCGCCGTGCCCTGCACGGCTGGGTGGACACCCAGGTCAGGCTGCTGAACCAGACGCGCAGCCGTCCCGTGCTCGCCGATCCGCTCGGCCCGATCCAGCGGCGCTCCGACGACGTCGGGATCCACCGCGAACGCGGTCGCCGCGCGATGCTCACCCTGCTCGCCAAGGACCAGGCGGAGATCGCCAGCGCCCGCGCGCGGCTGACCGCGCTCGGCCCGGCGGCGACGCTCGAACGCGGCTACGCGGTGGTGCAGTACACCGACGACGAAGGCAACCTCCAGGTACTCCGGTCCGTCTCCGAGGTCGTGGACGGCGCGAAATTGCGCGTCCGCGTAGTCGATGGCGCGCTCGGCGCCGTCGTCTCGGGCGTACCGGAGGAGGAGCGTTGACGGCGAGTTTCCTGCCTTTGACCGTCGACGCCGCGAGACGTGCCGACGCGCCCGAAGTGCTGCGCAACGCGCTGCTGACCGAGCGTGCCGCCGCGGAATGCTGGACGGTGCTGCTGGCGGGCTGCGAACTCGTCGGCAGACGCGGCCTCGACGCCCAGCTGCGCAAACTCTCCGAAGCGACGGCCGAGCACGTCGGCACCCGATGGTGGTTCGCGGACGGCACCCTGCACCGCAAACGGGTGGCGAGGGCCCAGGAGAACCTCGTCGCGGCGATCGCGGAGGGTGACGGACAGGAGTTCGCTCTCGCCTTCGTGGGTTACGACAACGCCATGGCCGGCGCGGTAGTGTGCGCGGGGATCGGCAAGCATCGACGTCCGGTAGAAGGAAGCACAGCGTGAGCAAACCCGGTGGCGAGACCGCCGAACTCGGCTACGAGCAGGCCCGCGACAGGCTGGTGGAAGTCGTCCGCGAACTCGAAGCGGGCGGGCTGTCCCTGGAGCAGTCACTGGCCCTTTGGGAGAAGGGCGAGCAGCTGGCGAGGGTCTGCGAGCACCACCTCGAAGGCGCGCGTGAGCGGATCGAGGCCGCGCTTTCGTCGGTCGAAGACGAGCCCGGCAACGGTCAGTGACGTTCACCATGCTCCTGAGCCACCGAACCATCGTGGGTATCTGAGAGACTGGGACCCCGCCGAGTTCCCTGATCCGGGAGGCAGCATGCCCACCCCCACCTCGTCCGCCAGCTCTTCCCGACGCCCTGAGGCCCCTGATCGCAACCTCGCGATGGAACTGGTCCGCGTGACCGAAGCCGCCGCGATGGCCGCGGGCCGCTGGGTGGGGCGCGGGGACAAGATCGGCGGTGACGGTGCCGCCGTGGACGCGATGCGCCAGCTGGTCTCGACCGTCTCGATGCGCGGCGTCGTCGTCATCGGCGAAGGCGAGAAGGACGAAGCCCCGATGCTGTTCAACGGGGAAGAGGTCGGCAACGGCGACGGGCCGGACTGCGATGTCGCGGTCGACCCGGTCGACGGGACGACCCTGATGGCCAAGGGCATGCCGAACGCCCTCGCGGTGCTCGCGGTCGCCGAACGCGGCGCGATGTTCGACCCGTCCGCCGTCTTCTACATGGAGAAGCTCGCCGTCGGCCCCGACGCCGCGGGCAAGGTCGACCTGGCCGCCCCGGTCGCGGAGAACATCCGCCGGGTCGCGAAGGCCAAGAACTCCAGCGTCTCCGACGTCACCGTCTGCATCCTCGACAGGCCTCGCCACGAACAGCTGATCAAGGAGGTCCGCGAGGCGGGCGCCCGGATCCGGTTCATCTCCGACGGCGACGTCGCCGGAGCGATCGCCGCGGCCCGGCCGAGCACCGGCGTCGACATGCTGCTCGGCATCGGCGGCACCCCCGAAGGCATCATCGCGGCCTGCGCGATGAAGTGCCTCGGCGGCGAACTGCAAGGCCGCCTGTGGCCGAAGGACGACGAGGAGCGCGAGAAGGCGCTGGCCGCGGGCCACGACCTCGACCGCGTCCTCGGCAACGACGACCTCGTCCGCGGCGACAACGTGTTCTTCTGCGCCACCGGCGTCACCGACGGCGACCTGCTGCGCGGCGTGCACTACCGCGCCGGCGGCGCGACCACCCAGTCGATCGTGATGCGGTCGAAGTCCGGCACGGTCCGGATGATCGACGGCTACCACCGGCTGACCAAGCTCCGCTCGTACTCGTCCGTCAACTTCGACGGCCACCTCGACGATTCGCTGGAAGCGGACGTCGTTCCCCCGCTCCCCTAAGGAGAATCCGTGCTCAAGCGCGTGCTCGTGGTCCTGCTCACGGCGATGGTCTTCACGCCGATCGGGCAGGCCACGGGCGCGGGCGACCTCGTCGGCGGCAGAGAGGCCGACGAGCCGTATACCTTCGTGGTGTCGCTGCATTCGGCCTCCGGCAAGGCTTTCTGTGCCGGGGCGCTGATCGCGGCGGACTGGCTCGTGACGGCGGGGCACTGCGTCGAGGGCAAGAATCCGGCGAACCTGAGCGCGCGCGTCGGCAGCAACGACAACACCCAGGGCGGTGAGATCGCGAAACCCGCCGAGGTCGTCGTGAACCCGTCCTACAACCCCGATCCCGAGCACGCGGGCGGTGATCTCGCCCTGGTGCGGCTGGCCGCGCCGGTGAAGGCGGCGCCGGTCACGCTCGGGGCCGTCGTGGCGCCGGGCACGCCGACGCGGCTGCTCGGCTGGGGTCAGACGTGCCCGACTTCGGGCTGCGGCAAGGGCCCGGCGAAGTTGCAGCAACTGGACACGAAGATCGTCGAAGGCGTGCGCTGCACCGCGAAGTTCGACGGGGCCGTCGAGTTGTGCACCGACAACCCCGGCGGGAAGTCGGGCTCTTGCTACGGCGATTCCGGTGGGCCGGAGATCGCCAAGGTGGACGAGAAGTGGGTGCTGCTGGGCACCATCAGCCGCCCGGGCAACGCCGACCCGGTGTGCGCGACTTCGCCGTCTATCGCGACTTCGGTGGTGGCTTACGCGCAGTGGATCGCGGAAAAGATCGCTCCGCCGACGCCCGCTCCCCCTGCTTCGCCTTCCTGATGTGTCATGAGGGGTCCCCATGGGACGTTTTATGTCCTATGGGGACCCCTCATGACACGCGCGCCCCTACTCCGCGTTACTGGAGTGCCCCGGGAAAAGATGCGCGTCCGGGTTCAAAGCGACCGCGATGTTGTTGACCGCCGTCGCCGCTTCCCCGAACCCGGTCGCGATCAGCTTCACCTTCCCCGGGTACGCCGCGACGTCGCCCGCCGCGTAGACCCGCTCCCGCGGTGTCGCCATGGTCGAGTCGACGGAGATCGCGCGATGGTCGATCTGGAGTCCCCAGCTTTCGATCGGCCCGAGATCCGCGGTGAACCCGAGCGCGGCGACCACCGTGTCGGCGCGCAGCACTTCGGGTTCGGAGCCCTTGATCCGGATCTCGACCTCCGCCAGCGCGCCGTCGCGGTCGAAGAAGCGGGTGACCTCGGCGTCGGTGACGATCCGCACGCCGAGTTCCCGCGCCTGCCGCACGATCGACTCGGCCGCGCGGAACTTCGCGCGGCGGTGCACGAGGGTGACGCTCGCGGCGACCGGATGCAGCGCGAGCACCCAGTCGAACGCCGAGTCCCCGCCGCCGACGACGACCACGTGCTGACCGGCGTGCGCCCGCAACGCGGGCACGAAGTGGACCATGCCGCGGCCGAGCCAGCCGTCGCCGGCGGGCAGCGGTCGCGGGGTGAACTCGCCGATCCCGGCGGTGATCAGCACCGCCCCGGCGCGCACGACCTGACCGCCGTCGAGCGTGATGGTGATGCCGTCTTCGACACTTTCGAGTTTCTCGGCCTTGCGCCCGAGCAGATACGCGGGTTTCCACGGGGCGGCCTGGTCGAGCAGGCCCTGCACCAGATCGCGGCCGCGGACCTCGGCGAACCCGCCGACGTCGTAGATCATCTTTTCGGGGTACATCGCGGTGACCTGTCCGCCTGCCTCCGGCAGTGAATCCACGACGGCCATCGAAAGACCGCGGAATCCCGCGTAGTAGGCGGCGAAAAGACCCGTCGGACCGGCCCCGATGATGACGAGGTCGTACGACGTCTCCCCAGCGGACTCGCTCATTCTGCACTCTCCCGGAGGGTGGTGGGGGGCGTGATCGAGAACACATTCGATCCTAGCCCTCGCGTGCCGAAAGACACGGAGCGCGCCGGGAGCCGCTGCGCGAGACTTGGGGTATGGCTGAACAGGAATACCGGATCGAACACGACACCATGGGTGAGGTGCGCGTCCCCGTCGACGCCCTCTACCGCGCGCAGACGCAGCGCGCCGTCGAGAACTTCCCGATCTCCGGCCGTGGCCTGGAGCGCGCCCAGATCCGCGCGCTCGGTCTGCTGAAGGCTGCCGCCGCGCGGGTCAACGCGAAACTCGGCGTGCTGGACGCCGACGTCGCCGAAGCCATCGCGAAGGCCGCCGACGAGGTCGCCGAAGGCAAGCACGACGCGCATTTCCCGATCGACGTGTTCCAGACCGGTTCCGGGACCTCGTCGAACATGAACGCCAACGAGGTCATCGCGACGCTCGCGTCGAGGGCGCTGGGCCGCGACGTGCACCCGAACGACCACGTCAACGCTTCGCAGTCGTCGAACGACACCTTCCCGACGACGATCCACCTCGCCGCGACGGAAGCCGTGCTGTCCGACGTCGTCCCGGCCCTGGAGTACCTGGCCGCCGCCATCGAGACCCGGGCGGCCGAATGGGCGGGCATCGTGAAGTCCGGCCGCACGCACCTGATGGACGCCGTGCCGATCACCTTCGGCCAGGAGGCGGGCGCGTGGGCGTCACAGGTCCGGTTCGGTGTCGAGCGGCTGAAGTCGGGCCTGCCGCGGCTCGGCGAACTGCCGATCGGCGGGACCGCGGTCGGTTCCGGGCTGAACGCGCCCGAGGGCTTCGGCGCGGCAGTTTCGCAGGAGCTGGCTTCGGTGACCGGTCTTCCGCTGACCGAGGCGCGTGACCACTTCGAGGCGCAGGCGACGCAGGACAGCGTCGTCGAGACGTCCGGGCATCTGCGCACGGTCGCGGTGTCGCTGAACAAGATCGCGAACGACCTGCGCTGGCTGGGCTCCGGTCCGCGCACCGGGCTCGCCGAACTGGCGCTGCCGGATCTGCAGCCGGGGTCGTCGATCATGCCGGGCAAGGTGAACCCGGTGATCCCGGAGGCGACGCTGCAGGTGGTCGCCCAGGTGATCGGGAACGACGCGGCGGTGGCCTTCGCGGGTGCGGCGGGCAACTTCCAGCTCAACGTGAACCTGCCGGTGATCGCGCGCAACGTGCTCGAATCGGCGCGGCTGCTCGCGGCGGTGTCGCGGCTGCTGGCGGACAAGGTGTTCGCGGGCGTGACCGTGAACACCGACCGCGCGCGCGAGTACGCCGAGGGTTCGCCGTCGATCGTGACGCCGCTGAACTCCTACATCGGTTACGAAGAGGCCGCCGCGATCGCGAAGCTGGCCCTCAAGGAGCTGAAGACGATCCGCGAGGTCGTGATCGAACGCGGTCACGTCGCGAACGGCAAGCTCACCGAAGCCCAGCTGGACGAAGCCCTCGACGTACTCCGCATGGCGCGCGGAGGCCGCTAAGCGCCGAGAGCGACCACGGCCGCGTGGAGCGGTGAGGCGAGCGAAGCCGCCAGCCCTCCCGAAGGCGGCTTCTCGGTGAACAGGTGCAGCCACGTCAGCACCGGGCCGAGCAGGATCGCGTGCACGAGAGCCGGATCGGGCCGTCGCGAGAGTTCCCCTCTCGCGACGGCCCTTTCCAGCATCAGGACCAGATATCCACGTTCACGTGCGAGGAAGACCTCGCCGAAGCGCGCTTCCAGCGCCGGATCCGCGCGGACGTCGGCGAGCAGCGACGGCAGCGCGCTCTTGACCTCCGGACCGTCCAAAGAGGACTGGATCACGCCGAGAACCGCCGCCACGTCACCCCGCAGCGAGCCGGTGTCCTCCGGCGGCTCGAGTTCGACGGGATGGATCACCGCGGCGAACACGAGTTCCGCCTTCGAACGCCAGCGCCGGTACACCGCGGCCTTGCCGACGCCCGCCCGCGCCGCGACCGAGTCGATCGTGCAGCGCTGGTAACCGCTTTCGGTCAGCAACGCCCGCACGGCCTCGCGGACCGCGTCGTCGATTCCTTCTTCCCTCGGCCTGCCTCTCGCCATGCACCCAGTTTACGAGACTGATAGTTCCGTATATCGTCCGGGTATGACCTGGACCAGAATCTCCCGTCGAATCCTTCCCTGCCCGCCTTCGGCGCTCTGGCCATCGCTGGCCGACTTCACCCGCTGGCCGGACTGGGATCCCGACCTCACCGGCGCCGAACTGCACGGCCCGGCCGAGGCGGGGACGACCGGTTTCCTCGTACCGAGCGGATTCCGTGGCCGCGTGCACTCACGGGTCGCCGAGCCGTTCACGATCACGTCTTTGGTCCAGGACCGCGAGATCGCCATCCGCCAGCCGATTCCGTTCGGCGCCATGGATCTCGCGCTGCGGCTGAGCGCGGTCGACGGCGGGACGGAGTTCGTCCAGGAGATCACCCTCGCCGGGCCGATGCGCGCGGTCATGGTCGCGGTCATCGGCGGCGACGTCGTCAAGCACTTCGACGTCAAGTGCGCCAAGCTCGTCTCGCTCGCGGCGCAGGCCGAGCACGACGCCTGAAGACACCAGCGCGACCCCGATCAGCTGGGAGAAGCGGAAGTCCTGCATGCCGAGCAGAAGTGAGACGGCCAGCCCGGACACCGGCATCAGCCCGACCAGCACCCCGGCCCGATCCGCGCCCAGCATCGAAACCGCCGAGTACCAAAGGAGAAACGCGATCGCGGTGACGACGACCGTCAGGTAGCCGAGCGCGATCAGCTCACGTCCGTCCGGCCACGCCCAGGCGGCGGACGGGTCCGCGACCGTGCCGACCACCGCGCCGCCGACGCCCGCGGCGCAACAACTCCAGGTCGCGGTCGCCAACGCGCCGAGGCGTTCGAGAACGCCGACGGCGAGCAGGGTGAACAGTGCTTCGCACACCATCGCCAGCGCCGCGAGCACCAGTCCCTGCCAGCGCGCGGCGCCGCCGCCGGACAGCACCGCGATCCCGAGTCCGGCGAGCACGGCCCCGGCCACCGGCGCCCATGACGGCCGTTTTCCCTTGGCCAGCGGGGCGGCGAGGGCGAGCACGAGCGGCGTACCGCCGAGGAAGGCCGCGACCAGTCCGGGTTCGGCGTAGCGCTGCGCGAACAGCAGGCACGCCTGGAACCCGATCATCCCGGTCGCCGCGAGCGCGATCAGCGCGGGCCAGTCGCGCCGGCCCGGCAGCGGCATCGGCTGTCCGCGCAGCCGCGCCCACGCCAGCAGGAGGACTCCCGCCAGCGCGTAGCGCAGCGCCTGTCCGGTGATCACCGGGTAGCCGTCGAGCATCCCCGTCACCGGCACGGACGCGCCGACGATCAGCACCCCCAATACGCCGAGCGTCACACCTCTTCGTTCGCTGTCCATACGTCCACGATGTCCGCGATTTGGCCCTGAGCACAGAGCCAGAACACGGTCACCGGACTGGACCATAAGTCCACCGGAGGTCCGTGAAGGCCTCCATGCCAAACCACTAACTCTGGTATGAGGGCATGACGGCTGTCTCTATTA
>NZ_JBHXJK010000062.1:0-50676 GCF_042723255.1 Amycolatopsis thailandensis | reverse complement strand
CATCCAGAGGACTAAATGCGGGGGTATCTCACCTCGTGGGAGGGGGAATCGAGGGCCGGACCTGCGGGTTCCCCGGGCATGGCTTCCGCACAGCAGTTGCACCTCGGGGTCGCGCTCGACGGGGCCGGGCAGCATCCGGCCGCCTGGCGGGTGTCCGACGTCCGCCCGGCCGCCTTGTTCACCGCCGCCCACTACCTAGCCCACGCGAAGCTCGCCGAAGCGGCTTCGCTCGACTTCGTCACCCTCGACGACACCCTCGCGCTTCAACCCGGCGGTGAAGAGGTCGTCCGAGGCCGACTCGACGCCCTGCTGACCTTCGCCGCGCTAGCCCCCGTGACCAACGGGATCGGCCTCGTCCCGACGGTCACCACCACCCACACCGAGCCGTTCCACATCTCGACGGCAGTCGCTTCGCTCGACTTCGCGAGCCGCGGCCGCGCAGGCGTCCTCGCGGTTCCCTCGCGCACTGAAGCCGAGGTCGCGCACTTCGGCAGGCGCACGTTGCCGTCCGAGGTGGACGCCGAAGCGGAGAACGCCGAGGTCGTCGACGTCATCGCGCGCCTCTGGGACAGCTGGGAGGACGGCGCGATCATCCGCGACGAGCCGACCGGTCGCTTCATCGACCGCGAAAAACTGCACTACGTCGACTTCGAAGGCCGCTTCTTCAGCGTCAAGGGACCTTCGATCACGCCGCGCCCGCCGCAGGGCCACCCCGTCGTCGCGGTCTACGGCGACTCGCCCTACGCGCACGGCGCCGACATCGTCCTGATCGACGAGATCCGCGGCGTCCGCGAACGTTTCCCGGACGCCAAGCTCCTGGCCGGCCTGTCGATCGTGCTCGCCGAGACCGAGCAGGCGGCCATCGACCGCCGTCGCGCGCTCGAGGCCCGCGCACCTTTCCCGCCGGGCCTGAGTTTCACCGGCACCCCCGCCGACCTCGCCACCGAACTGCCCCGCATCGCCGCGTCGGGCGGCCTCGACGGCTTCCACCTCCGCCCCGCCGTCCTGCCCGACGACCTGGCGCTCTTCACCACCGAAACCGTCCCCGCGCTCCAGGCCGCGGGCGTGTTCCGGCGGACCTACACCGGCACCACCCTGCGCGATCACCTCGGCCTCGGGGTCGCCGCCAACCAGTACGCGGAGGCGTGACAGATGCCCAAACAGGTCAAACTCGCCGCACACTTCCCCGGCGTCAACAACACGACCGTGTGGAGCGACCCGCGTTCGGGTAGCCAAATCGACTTTTCGTCCTTCGAACACCTCGCGCGAACAGCCGAGCGGGGCAAATTCGACTTCCTGTTCCTCGCCGAGGGCCTGCGCCTGCGCGAACACGCGGGCAAGATCCTCGACTCCGACGTCGTCGGCAGGCCGAACACCACCACCGTGCTGGCCGCGCTCTCCGCGGTCACCACCCGCCTCGGCCTCGCGGGCACGCTGTCGTCGACCTTCAACGAGCCCTACGAGGTCGCGCGGCAGGTCGCGAGCATCGACCACCTCTCCGGCGGTCGCGCCGCGTGGAACGTCGTCACCTCACCGGACGGGTGGACCGGGCAGAACTTCCGCCGAGGCGGCTTCCTGAAACGCGAGGACCGCTACCGCCGCGCCGAAGAGTTCCTCGCCACCGTGCGGGAACTCTGGGACAGCTGGGCACCCGGCGCGCTGGTGGGGAACAAGGAGAACGGCGTCTTCGCCCGCGACATCGGCCATTTCGTCCACAGTGGACCGCAGTTCGACATCCGCGGCGAGTTCACCGTCCCGAGGACGCCGCAGGGACAGCCGATCGTCATCCAGGCCGGTGATTCCGACGAGGGCAGGGAATTCGCCGCCAAGACCGCCGACGTCATCTTCAGCCGCCACGGTTCACTGGAAAGCGGCAAGGAGTTCTTCGCCGACGTCAAACGACGCCTTCCCGCCCACGGCCGCGAGCCCGGCGAGCTGCTGATCATGCCCGCCGCGACCTTCGTCCTCGGCGACACCGAAGAGGACGCGCACGAGTACGCACGGGAGATCCGCTACCAGCAGGTGCGCCCGGCCACCGCGATCCAGTTCCTCGAACAGGTCTGGAGCCGCGACCTCTCCGCCTACGACGCCGACGGCCCGCTGCCCGAGATCGACCCGGACCCCGACGCCGAACCGCTGACCTGGGGTCGCGTCCGGCACGAGAAGGATCCGCTGGCCGTGGCCGCGAAGTGGCGGGCGATCGCGGAGGAGAAGAAACTCTCGATCCGCGAACTGGTCATCGAGGTCACCGCGCGCCAGCAGTTCGTCGGCACCGCCCGCCGGATCGCGGAGTCGATCGACGAGTACGTCCAGAGCGACGCCGCCGACGGCTTCGTGCTGGTCCCGCACCTGACGCCGGGCGGTCTGGACGCCTTCGTCGACGACGTCGTCCCGCATCTCCAGGAACGGGGTGTCTTCCGGACCGACTACACCGGGGACACCCTGCGGGAGCACCTTTTCAGCCGGTAGCGCCCTGGGTGCGCGCGACGTTCATCAGATATTCGCCATAGCCGGACTTGGCCAGCTTCGCGCCGAGCGCGAAGCACTGGTCCGCGTCGATGAAGCCCATCCGCAGCGCGACCTCCTCGAGGCACGCGATCCGGACTCCCGTCCGGTGTTCGAGGACCTGCACGAACTGACCCGCTTCCAGCAGCGAGTCGTGCGTGCCGGTGTCGAGCCAGGCGAACCCGCGGCCGAGGTCGACCAGGGTCGCGCGGTCCTGCCGCAGGTAGGTGAGGTTGACGTCGGTGATCTCAAGCTCGCCGCGCGGGGAGGGCTTGAGGTTCCGAGCGATCTCCACGACCTGGTTGTCGTAGAAGTACAGGCCGGTGATGGCCTTGTTCGACTTCGGCTTCTCGGGCTTCTCTTCGATGGAGACGAGCTTGCCGTCGGCGTCGATCTCGCCGACGCCGTAGCGCTGGGGATCCTTGACCGGGTACCCGAACAGCACGCAGCCGTCGAGCGCGGTCGCGGCGGCCTGGAGCCTGCTGGAGAACCCCTGGCCGTAGAAGATGTTGTCGCCGAGCACGAGGGCGACGTCGTCATCGCCGACGAAGTCCGCGCCGATGACGAACGCCTCGGCCAGCCCGTTGGGCGCGGCCTGCTCGGAGTAGCTGAAGCTGAGCCCGAACTGACTGCCGTCGCCGAGCAGCCGCCGGAAATGCGGCAGGTCGACCGGGGTCGAGATGATCAGGATCTCGCGGATCCCGGCGAACATCAGCACCGAGATCGGGTAGTAGATCATCGGTTTGTCGTAGACCGGCAGCAGCTGTTTCGAGATCGCCTGGGTGATGGGATGCAGACGCGTCCCACTTCCCCCGGCCAGCACGATGCCCTTCATGCGCAGCCCCCACTCCGTAGCCGTTCTCTCGACGACTCACACTACCGGGTGGCTCAGAACGCCGGGCCCTTCGCGAAATAGGCCTTGCAGCCCAGGTTGTACTCGGTGGAGATCTGCAACACGTTCTTGCCACCGTCGACAGGCAGGAGCGTCGAGCTGTAGTTGGGGCAGAAGTTGTTGTAGATGCCGGTGATGTGCACCGGTGCGGGCAGTTCGTACCAGTTCCCGGCACCGAAGTTGTCGTTCGCGAGCAGGACCTGGCCGTTCTTGTCCTGCGGGACCCCGGCGGCGTTGGTGTAGATCTGCCCGACCATCACCAGCCGCACCCCGTTCGGGCCGCCGGGGAACAGCGTGATCGTCTGCGCGTGCTGGAAGTAGTTGCCGCTGGCGGTGTTGACCCTGGTGCCCGGATCCTGGGGATCGCCCCAGTTGGCGCCGTCGGAGGAGATCTTGAAGTACGGGTCGCAGTAGCGATTGCCGTAGTTGCAGATCTCGTACGCCAGGTAGTACCGGCCGTCGGGGAGGCGGCGGATGATCGGCATCCCCGGCCGCACCCGATGGGGCGGGATGGCCATCGTGCGCTGCTTGGTGCCCCAGTTCACCCCGTCGGTGGAGGCGACCCGGTTCATCACCTGCGCGAACTGCGGTGCCTCGGTCTCGTCGGCGTAGTGCAGCCACAACGTGCCGCCCGCGTCGACGACGAACTCCGGCTCCCAGATGCCGTCGTGGTTGTGCGAACGGGCGGCCTCGGACAGGAACGACCAGGAGCGACCGGCGTCGCGGCTGTACCAGATCTTGATGCCGATCCGACGCTGCGGGCCGGCGTCCTGCCGGTAGCTCGCGGCCCACAGAAGGGTGCCCGCGCGGAGCCTGCCGACACGCTGAGGCAGCTCGTACAGCGTCCCGCAGCACATGCCGTAGCGGCCGTCACGGTCGCGGACCTCGCCGATCTTGTGGAAGGTCTGGCCCTCGTCGGTGCTCTCCATGATCGGCGTGAACTTGCCGCTCGCGTCTTCGCTGGTCAGCGACGCGACGATGCGGCCCTTGCCGATCGCGGAATGTTCCAGGCGGATGAGCCGGGCGTACGAACCGTAGCCGGGCACGAGCTGTTGCCGATCCGCGGCCTGCGCGGACGTGAACAGGGACGCGATCACGGTGAGTGACAGCGCGAGAGCGAGTGCTGAGCTGAAACGGCGCTTCATCGAGACCTTCCTTGAACGCGATCGCCGGATTACAACACGGGCATTTGTCCTTTTCGGACTCCAGCGAAGGCGTTGCGGCAGAAACCCACGCCTGGGTGGCCTGAATCGCTCGGCCGGGTGGACCGGTAACGCTGGGCTATCGGTCGGCGAAGATCCCATGACCGAACAACTAGGGGGAGTCCGTGATCAGGCGCTTGTGCGCGGCGTCGGCCGCCGTGCTGCTGACCGCCGGCCTGGTGGCCTGCTCGCCGTCGAATCTGGGCCGCGTCGTCCCGCAGGCGGCCGCTCCGGAAGGGCTGCGCTCACCTTCGGCGACCCCCGAACCGCCGCCGACGTCCACCACCACCCCGCGACCCGGTCCGCAGCCGGAGGAGAAGCATTCGGGCAAGGGGAACGCGTCGGTCCCGATGGCCTGGCCGACGCGCCTCGGCTTCGTGACCTTCGACTGTCCGAAGTGCTCCGGGCACGTCGCGGTCAACACCGAGAACGAGCTGATCGTCAACGACATCGGCCCGTACAAGGGCACGCAGTGGATCAACGACATGCCCGGCTACCAGGCGAAGACGTTCACCATCAAGGCCAACGCCGCCTGGACGCTGACCATCACCGACGAAAGCGGCCTGCCCGTGCTCGAACCGGGCAAGCCCCTCTCGGGCAAGAGCGAAGCGGTCTTCGCGGTGCCTGACGCTGTTTCGTCGGTCGCCGTCACCACGAAGAACAGCGGCCGCACCGCGGTGTGGGTGCACAGCGGCGACTACTCGGATCTCCCCGTAAACCAGCTCGGCGACTACAAGGGCGACGTGCCCGTGTCCGGCCCGGCTTACCTTTCGGTGGAAGGCGACGGGACCTGGACGGTCACCGGGTCGTAGGTATGACGAAGGCCACCTTCGAGACTTCCGAAGGTGGCCTTCTTCGCCGGGATCAGCGGTAGTTCGTGAACTGCGTCTGGCCTGGGGTGATGGGCTGGCGCGGGGCTCTGAGCTGCGGGTTTGTGCCCGTTGCTTGCCGTAATCGGTCGTCGCTGGTTGATGTCATCTGTACCGGATTTGTACCGGCGGCCTTGAGGATAGGACAGGACCAATGAAAGATGCCCTGATAGCCATCTCGCCATCAGGGCATCCAGTCATATGCGAGCCTCTAGACAGGCAACGCTAGCTCTCCTCTCAGGCTGTGGCGGTGTCGGCATGTGCATGACCGAAGACCATGCTTCGGGGGCTCGTCTGAACTGCACACCCTTGTCGCCACTACGCTGCTAGCGAGCTTCAGGTCGCGACTGGCCTAGCCGCGCCTGACTCCGGTGAGGTTGCCCTCAGCGGATCACTGCCCACGATACATCGCCTGCGCTATGAGCGCTACGTGCCCCTGACCACGTCGGCCAGATGGGGCTTGTGCATATGCGAGGTAGTCTTATCGGCGTCTCGGCCGCTTGGCAGTTCGGTTTTTACTGCCACTCTTCTGGGTGGTTGCTGGCCGTTCTGCTTGCCATACCAGTTTTGCTGACTTGCCCGCGCTTTGTCCTCGCCTGACGGATGCGTCGGGGTACACGTTGCAGTAGGAGTTCCGTGCGAATTTCCAAACTTCTGAACTTGTGTGGAGGCTGCTTGCGTCGTTCGAGCTGACTACATCCCAATGGAATCCTGCTCGTAAATCCACGCCTGCCACGGTCGTTTTCTCGCGGCCATGAAGGGCGTTGGGGGTGTTCCACTGACGTCCGTCTTCATCTGTTCTTTTCGTTGCTCTTCCGTGAACTTTTTCGAACTCTGTAATTCCGGTGTCAATATGGAGGTCGGACCAGTCGTGATTAGGACTTATAACATGAAGCGGCATGCAGCGTGCATCGCGCTCGCCTGCGCAATCTGTCGAGTTCATCCACGACGAGAATCCTTCAAGAAAGACTTTTGGATCGAAGTTTGAATCGACTCGGCCGAGCGGCAGCCAGAATGCTTTATAGCGCACGAACCTTTGAAGTTTCTTGGTGTTGCGCATTGTGACAGCCGCGGAGGGGTTTAGTCTTATTGCCGGGTCGCCTATTTGTATCACTGCAGTTGGGTGACGATGAATCACCTGATAGAGATCGTTTGCGTCCAAGGGTTCGATCAATTCGAGGATGCGGCCGCTATTCTCTCCTTCGAGGACGCGGGTGTCAACGGTGCGCCTCGTTCTAACGAGCCAGTCTTGCCTTTCTGCCCATGTCTGCACAGAGCGACGTCCCTGCTCCTGCTGGGAATTTTCTTTTCTTTTCGGTGGGGCGACGAAGAAAATTAGAGGCTTTGCGTTGCTCCACGGAGGCATCCTATGCTCCCGTGTTGATCGCACGCGCCATTACGCTCGGGCTAAGTCGAAGATCTGTCAGCTCTTCTTTGGTCATCACGGCAACGCATCGCTGGACAAGGGCGCGTAGCCTGGTGAGCTCCGTGTCGTTGCTAACGCTGCTGTTTGCTGCCTTGGCTGGCTGACGAGGTTCCTCGGTTAGCAAATCATCGGGTAGAGTTAATTCGTTCTCGTCGAAAAATCGACGGATACGGTCTAGAACTTCTTGGCGGAAGAAACCGGCCCATTGGCCTCGAAGGGGGCTTGGCAAAAACGTGTTGCTGTAATTCCTTTCAAGCCATTCGTTGAGAATCTGTTCGGTAATGCCGGTCGCCTTGACTTCTTCTGCGAATTTGACCCTCATTCGCGCAACGGTGTCGGAAGAAAGGGTCGGCAGTTTGGGATTCGCGTCTTCGGCGTCGGCAACGCGTGCAATACGAGCAACCGTGTCCCATACGTAGCTGTTCTCGCTACGGTAGTCTACAATCGCTCGCCACAAATCGGGCCGAACTCTGGGGTTACGCCTGTGGGCGGCTTCTTCATGCTCGCTCGAAGATGGTTCAGGAAGGGATTCGGTGGCTGTAAGTGTGACTAGTGGAGGCGTGCTAGCTGAATCTACGGAAAGCAGATCGGGGAACAGGTGGACGAATTCAAGTATTGTAGAAACGCCGTAATCGCGCTCCTTGAATGTTCGATCAGTCGCGTCGAGAATGCGATTCTTGAGGACGGCTGTAGTCATGACGTTCCAGTTCGGACGTCCTGATGAGCGTGCTTCTGTGAAGGCGGCGAGCACTAAAGTTCGACCCTGCGCGATTGAAACTGCATTGTTGACCGTCTCAGGTGTCGAATCTTCTGCGTGCTCAGACATGCTGCTTACTTTAGCTCGCTGAGGCAGTCTGTACAGTCGCGGTCCGGCGTCTGCATCCAGTAACAGCCAGGTGGGTGGCCGATGCGCCGTCGAGGTTCATCAGCTTGCCGCCCGAAGTCCTGACCGGCGTGTACCGGGCTGATCTGAACCGTCGTCCGATCACTGCGCCACTGCCCATTCCTTCACCTGCTAGTGGGTGGCCTCTCGGCATCTCGTCGACCCGGCGTGATAGCCCTCCGGGAGGTCGACGCGATGCCGTCTGTCCACCCACGGACGCAACGTGCGAGCCCCGCCGGCCATCTCGGAGACCTGCCCGTCCGGCGAGGACATCTCTTCTCGAATCCGCGGCTTACACGAACCCTTCGGCCCTCTCGCCCCGGCCGACTCGCGGGGGACCGGCCGCCAGGCCGCACGCCCCCGCGAGGGCTTGGCCGAGGCAAAGAGCTGGGGCCGAGCGGCCCCGGAGGGGCCGCCTTGATCCAGTAGAGAAAGTTCTCCAAGCGCCCGACTCACCGGCACGCGATCAACGAAGATCAGCCCGCCGGGAACTCGTAAGCAAGCTCGTACTTGTCACCGGACAACCGCATGTCGTTCATCTCAACGGCTCGACCCTCTGTGCTGTAGGCAATCCGCCGAACCGCAAAGATCGGAGTGCCGTTGTCAAGCTGCAGCATGGACGCTTCTTCGGGAGTCGGCATATCCGCCCGCCGCACAGAGTTGAGCGCCTCAGCCGGAGCAGGCTCAGCCGGGCAGCCCGCGCCGAGAACAAAGGCGCGTTCCTCGGGGATGCCGAGGCGGAAGAGGTTCACGCGCTGCACGACGCACTTCCCGAGCGATACCGGCCGATCGTCTACCTGGCGGCCGGTTGCGGCTGGCGAGCTGGCGAGATCTTCGGTCTGGAGCGCGATGCGATCAACTTCGACACGATGGAGGTCGAGGTGCGCCACCAGCTCACCGTGGTGTCCGGTCGCACGCCCTATCTGGCCCCTCCGAAGACGAAGACCAGTCGCCGGGTGAACGAGCTGCCGACACTGGTCTCGAACTCGCTGCGCGGCCATCTGGAGACCTTCCGGTCGCTGCCGGAGGAGATTGACGACGAGACCGACCCTCGCCGGCCGATTCGGCGACCCGCCGACCTGGTGTTCACGCGGGGTGATGGTCGGCCGATCCACCGGGCTGACTGGTCGTACATCTGGCGTCCGGCCGTGAACACGGCTGGCCTGCCGGAGGGCTTCGGTCTCCGCGACCTGCGGCACTACTTCGCCACGGTGCTGATTCTTCGGTGGAGCGAACGTCAAGACCGTTCAGCTCGCCATGGGGCACACGACGCCCACAGTGACGCTCAACACCTACGTCGGCTACTGGCCGGATGCCGTCGACCAGACGCGCACGCTCGTGGACTCCGCGCTGAGTTGTACCGGGGTTGTACCCACGGGCACCCGCTGACGGATACCCGCAGGTCAGAGCCCATTGATCACCGGTAGTTCGTGAACTGCAACGCGATCTCGAAATCCTTGCCCTTCAGCAAGGCGATCACGTCCTGCAGCTGGTCCTTCTTCTTGCCGGACACCCGCAGCTGGTCGCCCTGGATCTGCGCCTGGACCCCCTTGGGGCCCTCGTCGCGGATGAACTTGGCGATCTGCTTCGCCTTGTCCGACGCGATCCCCTGAAGGATCTTGCCGCCCACCTTGTAGATCTTGCCGGACAACGCCGGCTCGTCCGCCTCGAACGCCTTCAGGGAGATGCCGCGCTTGATCAGCTTCTCCTTGAACACCTCGACCGCCGCCAGCGCGCGCTCTTCGGTCTCGGACTCGATCGCGATCGCTTCCTCGCCGGACCAGTCGATCTTGGTCCCGGTGCCCCGGAAGTCGAACCGCGTACCGAGTTCCTTGCTGGCCTGGTTCAGGGCGTTGTCCACCTCCTGGCGATCGACCTTGCTCACCACGTCGAAAGAGGGATCCGCCACGTGTTCTCACACCTCGTACTCGCTTGTCAGGAGCTTCCACCCTAGCCCTGCGGAACCCGGTTGACCGGCCCGCCACGGCATTGGGTATTCTTTCGTCTCGACCGGGCTTGCCCGGCCACGGCGAGTTGCCCGAGCGGCCAAAGGGATCTGACTGTAAATCAGACGGCTCAGCCTTCGGGGGTTCGAATCCCTCACTCGCCACACAGAGCGGCCTCGTGACCTGGTCACGGGGCCGCTCTTGTTTCGTCAGGGCCCTTACCGGCCGCGATCCCGCCTCTGCGGCCAGGCCGGGTGGGGGTTCGGTTCGGCCAGGTCTTCGAGGTAGGTGTGCTCACTGAAGTCGTCGTCGGTCACGGGCGCTTTACGGGCGCGCCGGGGCGCGGCCACCGGCTCTGGTGCCGCTTCGAGTTCGGCGGCGATCTCGGCCAGCTGCGGCCACAGTTTCTCCTGGGCCTTCGGCGCGAACAACGCCTGCGCGAGCGGATGCTCGCAGGTCCC
This sequence comes from Amycolatopsis thailandensis, assembly GCF_042723255.1. Lineage (NCBI taxonomy): Bacteria > Bacillati > Actinomycetota > Actinomycetes > Pseudonocardiales > Pseudonocardiaceae > Amycolatopsis > Amycolatopsis thailandensis. The sequence continues at coordinate 40,492 of NZ_JBHXJK010000062.1, read as the reverse complement.
GGCGGCGACCTCTTCCCAGCTGAACTTGCCGTCCCGGACACAGCCGGCCGCCCGGGTCAGCCGCGGCGAAGCGCCGGGCCGTTCCGCCGCGAGGCGGAACACCTCGGCCGTGAACTTCGACGCGTCGACCATGAACGCCACCTCCGTCGTACCCGCGCCGCTACGCGGAGTAAGACGACCCTACCGAGCCCGGTAGCGCAACAGCACGATCCCCGAGGCGAACGCCCGATCCTCGACCAGCCGCAGCTTCGGCACGCCGGCGGCGTTCTCGAACAACCGGCGACCTTCCCCGGCCACGACCGGGTAGACGAACAGCCGGTACTCGTCGACGAGCCCCTCGGCGATGAGCGCGTGCACCAGCGAGATGCTGCCGGTGGTCACGATGTCCTTGCCCTCGGCGGCCTTCAGCCCCTCGATCTCCGAACGAAGCTCGCCGGAGAGCACCTTCGTGTTCTCCCACTCCGGCTCCGTCAGCGTGCTGGAGACCACGTACTTGCTCACTGAGTTCAGGTAAGCCGAAATCCCTGTCGTGTCTTCGGTTTGCTTCGGCCAATAGCCGCGCATGTCCTCGAAGGTGACCCGTCCGGTCAGGAACGCGTCGGCGTTCTCACGTTGTTCGCGCAGTGCGGCCAGGACATCCGGCATGTCGGCGTCCGGATCGCCGCCACCCGGGCTGAACCAGTCTCCCGTCAGTTCGATCACGCCGTCGATCGTGCAGTTCTCGGTGACGATCAGTTCCCGCATGCGCCAGACCGTACCGCCGCCCTCCGACAAGAATGGACCGATGACCGAGCCGCTGCCCTGGCCCGCCACGCCGCCGGCCCACGGATCCGTTGTCCTGCGCGAATTCACCGAAACCGACGCCTCGCTCGCCCTCGAACTCGGCGAAGACCCCTACATCCCGCTCATCGGCAGCCTGCCCGCGCATCCGACCCCGCGGGAAGCCGAAGACTGGGTGCTGCGGCAACGGAGTCGTCACAGCGAAGGACGTGGCTTTCCCTTCGTGATCACCGTCGACGGGATCGCGGTCGGCACGATCGGCCTTTGGCTGCGGAAGCTGTCCGAAGGCATCGGGATCCTGGGCTACTCGGTCTCTCCAAGGCACCGGCGACGTGGGGTCGCGACCGATGCGCTCAAGGCGATCACCAGCTTCGCTCGGACCGTCCCCGGTGTCGAGCGGATCGAGCTGTACATCGAGCCGTGGAACCGCGGCTCCTTTCGCGCGGCCGAAAAAGCGGGCTACCGGCGCGAAGGCCTGCTGCCCGCTCATCACGAGATCGGCGGGGTCGCGCGGGACATGCTCCTCTACGTGTCGCCGTGAACCGCGCGCCTCGACGGGTACCAAGTCTCACCCGCGGGCTCGCCCGCCATGTTCCAGCTCCACGACACCTTGGGCGTGACGCGCGCGTAGATGCCCGGGCCGAAGACCCCCGTGCGTTCGACGGGGTCGGCGGCCTCGCCGTAGATCCGGACACCGCGCGCGACGAACGGGTCCAGTGAGACCAGGTCGTCGATGACCAAGGCGACTTTTCGTTGCCCCGCTTGGATGTTGCGGAACTTTCGGGTCACGAGGACCGACGCGCCCGCGCCACCGACCCAGAAATGCGTCCCGTCGAACTCGAACGCCAGCGGGACGACGTCGGGCTGCTCGCCGTCCTCGGACAGGGTCGCGAGGCGAGCCAGGGGTTGGGAGCGCAGATACGCGATCTCGTCCTCGGTGAAGGCCATGACGTCATTCTCCTCGGCTATGCCGTGAGCGCCTGCGCTCCGTTGAGCACCAGCATGTCGGTCACGAAGCAGACCAGGGTGCCGTCGGCGGCTCGGCCGATCCAGGTCGGGTAGCTCCCGTCTCCCCAGCCGGTGGCGAACGCGATGATGTTGCCGTCGGCTCCCTCCGGGGTGATGTCGACGTGGGGATCCACCTCGGCGAACTTCTCCATGAGGTCGTCGTCCACCTCCTCGGGGAGGGCGTCGGCGTCGGCGAAACAGCCTGTCCCGCTGTCCACGCCGTAGCCGTAGAACTCCCCGTCGCCCAGGAAAAGCGCGTTCTGACCCGGCCAGAGCGCGACTTCCCAGGTGGCCACCTGTCCGTCGGCGACGACGAGTTTCGCGGCGGCGACCCGCTCATGGGCGGGTTCGTCGACGAACCGGATCACGGAGAGCTCGACCCGGTGTTCCCCGGGCGGGACCGTGACCGTGAAGTGGTCGGAGTCCGCGTCCAGGAAGGCCGGATCCGAGGCGACGAGCCTGCCGCTGGACATGCGGAGCCTCCCGGCGTCCTGAAGCTCGACCTCCACGAGACCGCTGCGCAACGCGAAACGCGTGCCCGCGGTGAACATCTCCACCATGCCGTTGGGCCGCAACGGAACCGACGGGCGCCAGGGACGCGCTTCGAGAGGAAGCGGTGGATCGGTTTCGGAAGCCTCCGGCGTCCGCAGCGTCAGCGGCCCCGAGTTCGCGAGAGACTCCCACTCACCGAAGGCGGGCTTCGGCGTGGTCAGCTCGGACACCGGCTTGTGCGCGCGGCCGCTGCTGGAGCCGCCCGCGTAGCCGTCGGGCGCCTGGTGCATCCAGCCTTCGCCTTCGGGGCCGAAGGACATCTCCACGCGGCCGGCGGTCTGTTTGTCGAATTCCTCCTGGTCCGGGGTTTTGTAGGTCCACTGCTCGACGCGTACGAGGAACAAGCTGCCGTCTTCGAGCAAGCGGTACTCGAACGAAGCGCGTCGCCTGCCCTGCTCGTCGACGTGCCAGCAGCGCGCGAAATGGTGCTGCCACGCGATTTCGAGCAGCACCGACGGCGACTCGGTGCCGGGACGAACCAGCGCGACGGCGTACTGCTCACCAGCGGCGTCGCGTTCCCGGGCCGTACCGGGTGCGAGCCTGCCGACCAGAACACGGGCGGCCGGATCCCAGCCCTCACAACAGATGACTTCGAACGAAGTCCCCTCAGACATGCAGCGGACCCTAGCGGGCGCCACCGACAGAACACTAGGAGTTACACGCGGATCGCGTAGTCGCCGAAGGCGGGCTCCAGCAGTTCGAAAGCGCGCTGCGTCGCCTTCGTCAGCGCTTCGGCTATCTCGTCGTTGCTCTCGCCGGCGTGAGACCGCCGCAGGACCTCGCGGAAGAGGACGCGGTCGATCGCGTTGAGTTCGGCGGCCGCCATGACCGGGGTGACGTCGTCCGCGTCGGCTCCGGTCTCGGCCGCGAGCAGCGTGGCGAGCGCTTCTTCCCGCAGTTCGTGCAGTTCACGCAGCCGCGCGGTCAACGTCGGGCTCTCCAGCACCATTTTCGCGAAAACCTGCCCGGTGAAGCCGATCACAGGCGAGTGCTCGGCGACCGCGGCCAGGAAGACGCGCCGGAGCGCGGCCAGCGCCGACTCGCCCGGCTCCCGATCGCGAACGGCGTTGGCCAGCCCGTTCGTGAACTCCTCGTGCTGATCCAGCGCCAGGTCTTCTTTGCGTGCGAAGTAGTTGGTGACTGTCTTCTTTGCGACCCTCGCCGCCGTCGCGATCTCGGCGATCGTCGTCTCCTCGAAGCCCTTCTCGATGAAGAGGAGAGTCGCCTTGTCGGAGATCAGCTGCCGTGTCTCCTGCTTCTTGAGCTCCCGTAAGCCCACATCCGTGCTGGTCATGAGCGAAGTTTACCACCGTCGTAAAAATATCCTTGACTTACCGTAGGTCGGATGTAAACTTACGTCCGTACTACCAAACAGCGAGAGAAGAGGCTCCTTGACCGCTCGAATCCCCCAAGGCAACGAAGGCACCAACCGCGCTCAGGCCCGCCGGAACGACCGCCGCCATCAGCAGCCGTTCCCCGGCCGCTCGACGCCGGTGCGCCGCTCGACCGGTGTCCCGCGCCGCCGGTCGTACTGACCGATCAGCTCGTCCCAGAACTCACCGCCGACCGAAGGGGATAGCCCATGAACGTCCTTGCCTCCACCGTTTCGCTGACCGTCGACGACGTCGCCGCTTCCAGCCGCTTCTTCACCGAGCACTTCGGTTTCACCGAGCAGATGGCCGCGGAGGGTTTCGTCTCCCTCGGGCACGAGACCGCGAAGGTGGCCATCGTCCTGCTCCAGGCGGGGATCGAGGTCCTGCCGGAGAACCTGCGACAGGTGCGCGCGTCCGGCGTGATCGTGGCCTTCACGGTCGAGAATCTCGAAGTCGAGGAAAAGCGCCTGCGCGAGGAAGGTGTCGAGATCACGCTGCCGCTGCGGGAAGAGCCGTGGGGAGAACGCCTCTTCATGGTCACCGACCCGAACGGCGTGCCCGTGGAACTCGTGGAATGGGTGCAGCAGTAAGGAAACGTCGAAGCGGGGCTCAGTCCACAGTGGACCGGACCCCGCTTTTCGGCTACTTCATCGCGGCGAGCTGGATCAGGTTGCCGCAGGTGTCGTCGAAGACCGCGGTGACCACGGGGCCCATGTCGACGGCGTCCTGGGTGAACTCGACGCCCAGTCCCTTGAGGCGCTCGACCTCGGCGTACACGTCGTCGACGGCGAACTGGGTGAACGGGATCCCGTCGTCGGCCAGGGCCTTCTTGAACGGCTTCGCCGCGGGATGCCCGTCCGGCTCCAGCAGGAGTTCGACACCGTCGGGGTTGTCGGGGGAGACCACGGTGAGCCAGCGGGCGTCGCCGGTGGGCACGTCGGTCTTCTTGGTGAACCCCAGCTTTTCGGTGTAGAAGGCCAGCGCCTTGGCCTGGTCGTCGACGAAGACGCTGGTGATGTTGATCCGGATCACGGGTTCGGTTCCTCTCGGTCGATGGGCCACCGCTCGACGATCGACCGCAGCGGACTCGTGTCGATGTGGTGGAACTTGTAGCGGCCCTGTCGCCGGGTGTGCACCAGGCCCGCCTGTTCGAGCATCGCGAGATGCTGCGAGATGGCCTGCCGCGAAGACGCCAGGCCGTGCTTCATGGTCAGCCTGCCGCAGATCTCGAACAGGGTCTGACCGTCCTTTTCGGTCAGCTCGTCCAGGATGATGCGCCGCGTCGCGTCGCCGATCGCCTTGAACAGGTCGCCGTCCACGACCCCGTTATAGGCAAGTCGTCACTTGCCTGTCAAGCCGAGGTCAGGAGCCGAGGTAGCGCAGGATCGCCAGGACTCGGCGGCTGTAACCGGCCGTGCTGGCCAGTCCGAGCTTGTCGAAGATGGCGTTCACGTGCTTCTCGACCGCGCTCAGCGACACGAACAGCGACTCGGCGATCCCGGAATTCGTGTGGCCCTGTGCCATTTTCTCCAGCACCTCGCGTTCGCGGGCGGTCAGCTTCGCGAGCGGATCGGTGTGCGTCGTCCGGGCCAGCAGCCGCCGGACCACCTCCGGATCGAACGCCGCCCCGCCCGCCGCGACCCTGTCGAGCGCGTCCAGGAATTCGCCCACCTGGGCGACCCGGTCCTTGAGCAGATAGCCGACGCGTTCGCCGTCGCCGGTGATCAGCTCGGCGGCGTAGCGCTTCTCGACGTACTGCGAGAGCACCAGGACGCCGATCCCCGGCCAGCGTTTCCGGATCTCGAGCGCCGCGCGCAGGCCTTCGTCGGTGTGGGTCGGCGGCATGCGGACGTCGGTGACGACCACGTCCGGCTGGTACGCGGCCGTCGTCGAGACGAGTGCGCCGCCGTCGCCGACCGACGCCACGACGTCGTGTCCCTCTTCGATCAGCAGCCGGACAAGACCTTCGCGCAGCAGGGTCGAGTCCTCGGCGAGGATCAGCCGCACGGCAGCACCGCCGTCACCACGGTCGGACCGCCGGGCGGACTCCTCACGATGAACCGGCCGTCCGCCGCCGCGACGCGCCGCGCGAGGCCGGAGAGGCCGCCACCGGACGCCAGCGCCCCGCCCACACCGTCGTCGGTGATCCGCACCCGCACTCCGACCTCGTCCCGCTCGGCCTCGATGTCGATCCGCGACGCCGCGGCGTGCTTGATCGTATTGGTGACCGCCTCGGAGGCGACGAAGTAGACGACGGTCTCGATGGCCGCCGGTGGCCGTTCCGGCAGGTCGACCCGCAGGTGGACCGGCACGCCGGAACGTTCCGCGAGCGCCTCCAGCGCGGGGTGCAGCCCGTCCGAGTCCAACGCGATCGGGTACACCCGCCACGAAACCTCGCGCAGGTCTTCGAGAGCGCGCTGGGATTCCTCGTGCGCCTGCCGGAGCAGGTCCGACGCGTGGTCCGGATCGCCGGTGCGCCGCGCCCGGCCGAGCAGCATCCCGAGCGCGACCAGCCGCTGCTGGACGCCGTCGTGCAGGTCCCGTTCGATCCGGCGGCGCTCGCCGTTGACCGCTTCGACCACCTCGGCCCGGCTGGTCGCGAGTGCGGAGACCCGGCGGCGCAGCTTTTCCTGTTTGCTGGGGCCGAAAAAGCGTCGTGCCAGCTTGCGGTCCAGTGTCGCCGCACCCAGAAGTCCTTGCAGAGAAAGAAAGATGAGCAGTGCGCCGAAAAGCGCGGTGGTGATGGGGTCGTACCAGTCGGCGGGCGCTCCACCTCCGGGAGACTGACCGTTGAACAGCTGATAGGTGATGATCACGCCGGAGCCGGTGCCCAGCAGGATCATCACGAAGATCCCGGCGCTGAGCAGTCCGACGACGCAGCGCGGGATCAGGTAGACCATCGCGCGGCGCTCGTCGTAGAGGATGGTGTTCCGATCGCCGAAGTACTTCTCCAGTCGTTGGCGCTCCACTTCGGACAGCACGTGGGCACCGGCGAAGACAGGCTCCCGCAGCGCGGGGATCGTGAGCGCGAGGCCGCCGAAGAGCACGTAGAAGAACTCCGCGAACGCGGTCATGGCGCCGATGGCCAGGCCCAGCGTGCCGCGGAGCGCTTTGCGCAGGTAGCGGCGCGTCGCTGCCGGAACAGGCATAACGCCAGGTTAGCGGGGTACCCGAAGATCGGTACTGCGGTTTTCCGCAGTGATCTCTGCCGCTTCACCCCAGGGTGCGGAACCCGGGCAATTCGTACGTTCGTTGATATCCGCAGACGACCACGAAAGGCCGCCATGAACCTCCTCCTCGCCCAAGCCGCCAGCGAACCGATGGGCGGCCTCGCCGGCTGGGCGGTGTCACTGATGGACGCGCTGGGTGGTCCGGGAGCCGCGATCATCGTCGGACTGGACAACCTGTTCCCGCCGATCCCGAGCGAGCTCGTGCTCCCGCTCGCCGGGTTCTCCGCCAGTCAGGGCACGTTCACCCTGGTGGAAGCGCTGGTGTGGACGACCTTCGGGTCGGTCGCGGGCGCGATCATCGTCTACTACCTCGGCCTGCTGCTGGGCCGCGACCGCACGCGCCGCTGGATGGCGAAGATCCCGCTGGTCAAGGCGTCCGACTTCGACAAAACCGAGGCCTGGTTCCAGAAGCACGGCACGAAGGCGGTGTTCTTCGGCCGGATGGTGCCGATCTTCCGTAGCCTCATCTCCCTGCCCGCCGGGATCGAGCGGATGCCGTTCTGGCGGTTCCTGGCCCTGACCACGCTGGGCAGCCTGATCTGGAACACGGTGTTCGTCCTGGCCGGGTACGCCCTCGGGGAGAGCTGGCACCTGGTCGAGGAGTACGCCGGGTTCTTCCAGTACTTCGTGATCGCCGCCGTCGCGATCGCGGTCGTGCTCTTCGTCGTGAACCGGCTTCGTGAGAAGAACCGCACCGACGCCTGAGCCCCGTGTGGGGCGCCGGGAGCAGGCGCCCCACACGGTCGTGTCAGGACCGGAACGGGCCGGTCACCTCATAGGTGATCCCGCCGGACGACGAACCGGAGGTGCCGCGTTGCGACGAGAAGTACAGCCGGTTCCCCGCCGGGGTGAACGCGGGACCGCAGATCTCCGACGAGCTCTGGCCGGTGATCCGCAGGAAGGGCGCCACGATGTCGTTCGGCGTGATGACGCAGATCTCCATGTTGCCGCCGTCTTCGGCGACGTACAGGTCACCCGAGGAGGTCCCGGTGACGTTGTCGACGCCGGTCAGCGGTGCCGAGCCGGGGCTGACCAGCGAGTCGTCGTAGGCCAGTTCGTAGGTGCTGTTCGCCAGGTTGAGCTGCCAGACGCGATTGTCGCCCTTCGTGGTGAACCACGCGGTGTCGTTGGCGTAGTGCAGCCCTTCGCCGCCGTTGAACCGCTTCGCGCCGGACACCTGGTTGCGCGTGGCGGTGGGGGAGCCGTCGGGGTCGGGCACGTTCGCCCAGGTGAAGCTGCCCGACGTCGCCGTGCCCGCCTTCAGCACCTGCAGCGTCCCGGCGGAAAGGTCACCCCAGGTCGCCGGGACGAAGCGGTAGAGACAGCCGTCCGTGGTGTCCTCGGTCAGGTAGACGACCTTGCGCACCGGGTCGGCCGCCGCGGCCTCGTGCTTGAACTTCCCCATCGCGGGCCGCTGGACGGCGGCCGAGGCGGGCCCGTTCGGCTGGCATTCGTAGACGAAGCCGAGATCGATCTCCTCGCAGGAAAGCCAGGTGTTCCAAGGAGTCTTGCCGCCCGCGCAGTTCTGGCGGGTGTTCGCCAGGACCCGGTGGGCACCGGTGATGTTCCCGCTCGCGTCGAATTTGACCGCGCTCGCTCCGCCGCCGGGCGTGATCTCCGAGTTCGACACGTAGATCCAGCCGCTGCCGTCGGCGAACACCGCGCCGCCGTCCGGCGCGCTGTGCCAGGTGTAACCGGTGCTCGCGACCTTCTGGCCGGATCGTGCGATGACGCGGCTGGTGAATCCCGCGGGCAGCTGGATCCCGTTCGCGTCAGCGGCCTGGAGCGCGCCGTACGGGCTGGGTCCGTTCTGCGCGGGCGCCGCCAGCGCGGCCCCCGAGAGCCTGTTTCCGAACGCCGTGACGCCGGCGCCGACCACGGCCGCGCGCAGGAAATTCCGTCGCTTCACTCGTGCCTCCGCTGATGTGGTGGTGCGGGAAGGAGCGGATCGGAGAGTACGGGCGAAACGGGACTTCCAGGTGAATTCGCGGCGTATTCACCGGGAGGGGAGAACTTTCGTAGGGAAGCCTCGCCCAGCACTATTTCCTTCGCCTTGCGAAGGCCCGGTGCTTCGGCTCCACCTCGTTGTTCGGCGATTTCCAGGGCGAGGAGTATCCGGTCGACCGGAGCGCAGCCGCCATCACGGTGGTGACGACGTCCGATCAGGTGACGCCAATCGGCGAGATACTCGTCGAGTCCCGGTTCGCCGGGAACGGCCCGGAGCAGGGCTCGCAACAGGACACGCATCTGGTTTTCGTTGCCGGGCAAAGTGTTCCGGGCCAAGGAATCGGCCAAGGTGCTTCGGGACTGACCGGTCGCGGCGGCCAGCGCGCGGATGCTGAGGCCGCTCCGGTCGCGGAGTTCGCGCAGCCGCGCCATGAAGTCCGATTCCGTGGTGAGGGAAATGTTCATCGGCGTGCCCGGGCGGGCACCGGGCGGACGACGGCACCGAACAGGGTGATCGCGATCCCCGCCGCGATCGGCGCACTCGTACCGGCGAAGGTCAGCGCCGTGGTCAATACGGTGAGAATGCTCAGGCAAACGATCTGACCGGCCGAAACGCAGCTTCGCCTCGGCCGCCGAGGCGGCAGGATTCCGTGACTCATGACCTTGCCCTCTCAAGGCTCAGTGGCGGCCTCCGGATGGATGGCACGGAATGTACGTTATCAAATCGTGATAGTGAGTTTAAGGAGGTTTAATGTCCGGGATCGTCCGGGTTCGTACGACGAAGGCCCCGGATCCTGGACGGATCCGGGGCCTTCGGTCTCGCGCCGTTACGCCGCTTGGGCGACCGGAGCCGTCGCCGGGGCCAGCGCGAGGTCCAGCACTTCGCGGACGTTCGCCACGGCGTGGACATCCAGCTGTGCCAGCACTTCGGCCGGGACGTCGTCGAGGTCCGGCTCGTTGCGCTGCGGGATGATCACCGTCTTCATCCCGGCCCGGTGCGCGGCCAGCAGCTTCTGCTTGACCCCGCCGATCGGCAGCACGCGGCCGGTCAGCGACACCTCACCGGTCATCGCGACGTCCGATTTCACGACCCGGCCCGAAAGCAGGGATGCCAGCGCGGTCGTCATCGTGATGCCGGCGCTCGGCCCGTCCTTGGGCACCGCGCCCGCGGGGACGTGCACGTGGATGCCGCGGTCCTTCAGGTCGCCGACCGGGAGTTCCAGCTCCGCGCCGTGCGAGCGCAGGTACGACAACGCGATCTGCACCGACTCCTTCATCACGTCGCCCAGCTGACCGGTCAGGGCCAGTCCGGTCGAGCCGGATTCCGGATCCGCCAGCGACGCCTCGATGTAGAGGACGTCACCGCCGGCGCCGGTCACCGCGAGACCGGTCGCCACCCCCGGCGTCGACGTGCGCTGGGTCGACGCGGGCAGCGAGGACTCCGGCAGGTGCCGCGGGCGGCCGAGGTAGGTCTCGAGCCCGTCGGCGTCGATCGTCAGCGGCAGCTCGACCTCGTCGAGCGCGACCTTGGTCGCCACCTTCCGCAGCACCTTCGCGATGGTCCGGTTCGCGTTGCGCACACCGGCTTCCCGCGTGTACTCGGCGGCGATCCGGCTGAACGCGCCGTCGGTCAGCGTGACGTCGTCCTTGCCGAGGCCCGCCCGGTCCAGCTCGCGGGGGAGCAGGTGGTCGCGGGCGATGGTGACCTTCTCGTGCTCGGTGTAGCCGTCGAGGGTGACCAGCTCCATCCGGTCCAGCAGCGGGCCCGGGATGGTTTCGAGCGCGTTCGCCGTCGCGAGGAACACGACGTCGGACAGGTCCAGCTCGACCTCGAGGTAGTGGTCGCGGAACGTATGGTTCTGCTCCGGGTCCAGCACCTCCAGCAGCGCGGCCGTCGGGTCGCCCCGGTAGTCGGCGCCGACCTTGTCGATCTCGTCGAGCAGCACGACCGGGTTCATCGAACCCGCTTCCTTGATGGCGCGGACGATCCGGCCGGGCAGCGCGCCGACGTAGGTGCGGCGGTGCCCGCGGATCTCGGCCTCGTCGCGGATGCCGCCGAGCGCGACGCGGACGAACTTGCGCCCCATCGCCTTCGCCACGGACTCGCCGAGCGAGGTCTTGCCGACCCCGGGAGGGCCGGCGAGCGCGAGCACCGCGCCCGAACGGCGTCCGCCGACCGGGCCCAGACCCGATTCGGCGCGGCGCTTGCGGACAGCCAGGTACTCGATGATGCGTTCCTTCACGTCGTCGAGACCGGCGTGATCGGCGTCGAGGATGTCGCGCGCGGCCGCGATGTCGTGGACGTCGGTGGTGCGCTCGTTCCACGGCAGTTCGAGGACGGTGTCCAGCCACGTGCGGATCCAGCCGCCCTCGGGGGACTGGTCCGACGTCCGCTCCAGTTTGTCCACTTCGGACAGTGCGGCCTTCTTGACCGCGTCCGGCAGTTCCGCGGCCTCGACGCGGGCACGGTAGTCGTCGTCGTTGGCGGTGCCGTCGAGTTCGCCCAGCTCCTTGCGGATCGCTTCGAGCTGGCGGCGCAGCAGGAACTCCTTCTGCTGCTTCTCCATGCCCTCCTGGACGTCCTTGCGGATCGTGTCGGTGACCTCGAGCTCGGCCAGCTGCTCGCGGCTCCATTCGAGGGCCTTTTCGAGCCGTGTCGAAACGTCGAGCGCGGAGAGCAGTTCGAGCTTCTGCTCGGTGTTCAGGTACGACGAGTTGCCCGCGAGGTCGGCGAGCGCGGACGGATCCTCGACCTCCTGGACGGCGTCGATCATCTGCCAGCCGCCGCGCTGCTGGAGGATCGCGAGGACGACGCTCTTGTACTCGGACGCGAGCTTCGCGGAGTTGTCGTCGGTGGTCTCGGTGGCGACCTCGGCGTGGACCCAGCGGGCGGCGCCGGGACCGTCGGCGATGCGGCCGACGACGGCGCGGCGGGTGCCGCGCAGCAGCACCGCGGTCTTGCCGCCGGGCACGCGCCCGATGCGCTCGACGGTGGCGATGGTGCCGAGCTCGGCGTACTCGCCGTGGACGCGGGGGACGATCAGCACCTCGGCCTTGGTGGCGGCGCCGGACCGGATCCCCGGGAAAGAAGCCTGGGCAGGCGTGTTGGCCTGGGCGGACTCCACCGCGGCGCGCGTCTCCGTGTCGGCGAGGTCGAGCGGGACGATCATGCCCGGCAGCACGACGTCGTCATCGAGCGGGAGGACGGGCAGGAGGCGGTTGTCGGTCATCTGTGCACTCCTCGGTTAGTTGAGTCTGCCTAGCTCAACTCTCCGATCGACCCGTTTGTTTCCTTCTCGCGTTCGCCGTCAGCGATCACCCACCCCTCGGACCTCCGCGCCCCAACGCGTCGCGTTTAGCGGGCTAAACGCGACGCGATGGGCCTAGACATCGGATGTCAGGGGTGGGTGGCGACACCGCACCAGGCGAACGGCCGGGCGCCTTCCTCGTCCCGCCGCAGCTCCCGCGTCGGCCGCCACTCGGGCAGATGGACGAGCCCGGGCTCCATCAGCGGCCACTCCCCGAAGAGTGGCTCGATCTCTTCGCGGTCCCGCATCCACACCGGGTTGCTCGTCTTCCGGTACTGCTCGACCATCCAGCCGAGCCCGTCCGCGTCCGGACCGGTCTGGCCGCCGAAGCTCATATGCGAAAGCCCCAGCCAGCTGCCCGGCGCCAGCGCGTTCCGGTAGGTCGCGACCAGCGCGGGCGGATCGTCGTGCGGACCGGCGAAATGCAGGACGGCCATCATCATCAGGCAGACGGGCTGCTCGAAATCGATCAACCGCCGCGTCTCCGGATGCCGCAGGACGTCTTTCGGCCGCCGCATGTCGGCCTGGACGATCCCGGCCCAGTCGGTCGCCTCGTGCCGTTCGAGGATCAGCTCCGCGTGCGCGACCGCCACCGGCTCGTAGTCGACGTACACGACCTTCGCCTCATCGCCCGGCTCCAGCTCTTCCCGGACGATCTCGTGCACGTTCCCGGCTGTCGGGACGCCGGAACCCAGATCGACGAACTGCCGGATCCCGGCTTCGAGTGCCGCGCGCACGACGCGGTTCATGAACTCGCGGTTGTGCTGCGCGCCCGGCTTCACCCACCGCCACTGCCGCTCCAGCCGCCGGGCGAACTCACGGTCCACGGCCCAGTTGTGGGTCCCGCCGAGAAACCAGTCGTAGATCCTCGCCGCGGACGGCTTTTCGGTGTCGACCCCGGTCGGCGCCACCGGGGCCGCGTCATCGTCACTGGTCACAGAAACCCCCTGCTCTCCTGGAAAAGAGCCTATCGGGATCAGTACACCGCCGGCCGCCGCTGCCAGTAGGTCCAGAGCGGCCGATAGCCCTGCGCGTACCAGAACGGCGTCGACCGCGGATTGGCCAGCGCGTGGTGCAGCAGCACGGCTTCGGTCCCGCATTCGTCGAAGATCTGGTGCGCGTGCGCGGCGAGCGCCGACCCCACGCCGCTCGACCGCGCCGGTTCGGCCACCGCCAGCGACGACAGGTACCCGACCTTCTCGGCCGCGACCCGGCCGCCGATCCACGACGTCTCGCCGGGGAACTGCACCCGCACCATGCCCAGCGGGCGCCCGTACAGCTCGGCGATCCACAACGTCGGGTTTTCCCGCTTGAGCTCTTTCGACAGGTCCGCGGTGATCGCTTCCTCCGCGCCCTCGCGCAAAGTGACAGAACCGAACTGCGCGTCATAACGCTGCAATTCCAGCTCGAGTCCGACGGCGGTTTCCAGATCATCCGCTTCGGCGGGCCGGATGTGCACTCCGGGAGTGGCGGGCGGCCCCGTCACGGCGAGCCGGTCGGCCGGGCGGACCGCGATCACCAGCACCGGAGCGAATCCGCGGCGCAGCAATTCGGCCGAGCCGGGCGAATCCCGGCTGGGCCGCACCACGGTCGCCGCCGTTTCGACATCACCGGGTGGGGCGACCGCCTTCAGATGTTCATCCCATCGGGTGAGTAATGCGTCGAGGGCCGCTTCCGGGCGAGGTCCGGTGAGCCGGGCTTCGAGCCGATGTTCGACGAGCGCCCGCCACGGAGAGTCAACAGAATCGGGGCCCGCTTCGGTTCGTACCGACATTCCGGCGGCGGCCGAGTCGCCCGCTGTCGCGGAGAGTGACACGGAGCCCTCGACAGGCTCCAGTGCAGGCATTTCGGGGAGCAGGGCGTCCACGGTGGCGAGCCGCTCGGCGTGCCCGGCGGCGATGGCGTGGCTATTCATAGGACTATTCAAGCCCCTACTGACGGGTCCGACGGGAACTTCACGAGATTGGCTCGACCGTGGCGCCAGGTGACTTCCGGTAGTCGGCGGGAACGCGAATATCGCTCCCATTTCACCCCTTGGTCCACGCAGGTCAGCGCGACGCGCCCATTGTTAACCCTGGGGTGATCTCATACTGTCTCGAATGGGACTTGGGTACGCCCTCCGGGGTACTGTATTGCCCTCGTCCCCGAGGTCGCGGTAGGACAGGACCGGTTGGGCAGCCGGGAAGGAAGGTCGGATGCCGGACACGAACGGCAGGCCCGCGAGCGCCGCACAGACGGCGGCGGGCAAGGGAGGCGCCGTTACGGAGGCTCGTACCGACGAGCGACGGTTCCGCGTCTACACCTTCGCGGTACTCACCATGGGCATCGCCGCCGCGGCCGCGGTCAGCCTGTGGCTGGACTTCGAGGCCTCGGACGATCTGCTCTGGATCGGGCCGATCCTCGCGCTCGCGTTCCTGCTCGCCGAACAGCTCGGGATCAACGTCGACGTCCGCAGCGGCATCTCGTGGACGATCTCGTTCACCGAGATCCCGCTGGTCATCGGATTCTTCGTCGCTCCCTTCGAAGTCGTCCTCGCCGCGCATCTCGCGGCGGGCATCGGAACCCTGCTGGCGCGCAAGGTCGCGGGCCGGGTCCTCTACAACGCCGGCGCCTTCCTGCTGGAGATCACCGGCGCGTTCGCCGTGGCGGGACTGGTGAAACAGGCCTCCGGCGCCCACGACATGACCTGGATCGCCGCGCTGGCAGGCACTTTGACCGCGCCGCTGGTCAGTACGCTGCTCGCGCTCGCCGCCGTCCGCGTGCTGCGCCGCCGCATGCGGGTCAGCACCGCGATCCGGCTGACCGGCCGCATCCTCGTCGTCGGCTTCGTCAACGCCTCGGTCGGTCTTTCCGGTTATTTGGTCATTTCCGGTACGCCGAAGGCCTGGCCGCTCGTGCTGGCCGTGTTCCTCGGGCTCACCGCGTTGTACTGGGCGTACTCCGACCTGCTCCGCGAGCAGCGCGACATGGAAGCCCTGTCCGACGTCAGCCTGATGGTCGCGCGATCCGGCCAGCAGGCCGCCGCGCGACCCGCCGGGCGCGCCGACGAACTCGTCGGCGGTGTGGACGTCCGCGAGTGGGCGACCATCGCCGAACGCGTCAAAGACCAGCTCGCGGCCGGCCGTGTCGTGCTCAGGCTGCGACTGGAACCCAAGGACACCATGCGGATGGTCGTCGCGGGTGACGAACTGCCGCCCGTCGACCCGGCCGCCGACGACCCGCTGCTGCGTCTGCCCGGCGCGCACGTCCGGCATTTCCGGATCACCGAAGCCAATCCCGACGTCCGCTCCGCCTTGCTCGACCGCGGCGCACAGGAGGCGCTGGTCGTCCCGCTGCGGAGCGCGAACCAGCTCCTCGGCGTCGTCGAAGCGCACGACAGGCTGTCCCGCTGGCGTGGTTTCGGCAAGTACGACATCCAGCTGCTCGGCACCATGGCCAGCCATCTCGCGACGTCGCTGGACAACCGGCGCCTGCTCGCGACCCTGCGCCACGACGCCTACCACGACCCGCTGACCGGCCTGCTCAACCGGCCGGGCTTCCGCCAGGTGGCCAAGGAACCGCTGCGAGAACAGGTCGACGCGGTCGTGCTGAGGGTCGACCTGGACGTCTTCTCCACCGTCAGCGACGCCCTCGGGTACGTGTGGGCCGACCGGATGGTCATCGCGGCCGGACGGCGGATCCGCGACGCGCTCGGCCCCGACGTCCCGCTCGCCAGGCTCGAAGGCGCGTCCTTCGCGGCGCTTCTCGTCGGCTGCGCGCCGGAGCGCGCCCAGGCCGCCGCGGAACTGCTTCGCGCGGAGCTCGTCGCCCCGTACCCGGTGGACCGGCTCTCCGTCGAAGCCAACGCGATGATCGGTTTCGCCACGTCGTCGGCGGAGGACGACGAGCAGGTCGACGTCGACGGGCTCCTGCAACGCGCCGACGTCGCCGTCCGGGCGACCAAGGGCGGCGAAGAGGTCCGCGGCTACATGGCCAGCATGGGCCAGATCTTCATGCGCCGGTTCCAGATGGTCACGCAGTTCCGGCAGTCGCTGGAAGAAGGCCAGCTGAGCGTCCACTACCAGCCGAAGATCACCTTGCCGAACCGGCAGATCCAGGGTGTCGAGGCGCTCGTGCGCTGGGTGCATCCGGAGTTCGGCAGGCTCGGGCCGGACGAGTTCGTCCCGGCGATCGAAGCCGCCGGCCTCATCGGCGTCCTGACGTCCTTCGTGCTCGAAGAGTCGTTGAAGCGCGTCCGGAAGTGGCTCGACGAAGGCCTGCGCATCTCGGCGGCGGTGAACCTGTCGGTGCGCAACCTGGCCGACGAGGACTTCCCGACGAAGGTCGCGCGCGAACTCGACCGCTTCGGCATCCCGCCGGAACTGCTCACCTTCGAGCTGACCGAATCCGGTGTGATGTCCGACCCGCAGAAGGCGCTGCCGATCCTGCGGGAGCTGCACTCGCTGGGCATCGTGCTCGCCGTCGACGACTTCGGCACCGGCTACTCGTCGCTGGCCTACCTGCGGCAGCTCCCGGTCGACCAGGTCAAGATCGACAAGAGCTTCGTCCTCGGGATGGGCACGGACCTCGGCGACCTCGCCGTCGTGCGGTCCATCGTCGAACTGGGCCACTCGCTCGGCCTCACGGTCGTGGCGGAGGGGGTCGAGGAAGACGTCGCGCGGGATCAGCTCGAAGCGATGGGCTGTGACGTGGCTCAGGGCTACCTCATCTCGCGGCCGCTGCCGGAGGACCGCCTGGAGGCGTGGCTCCAGGCGCGCACGGCGCGTTCGCCGGGTCGACACTCCGAGACCGTCTTGACCCTGCTGACCTGAGGTTTTGCGGTAACGTACCCCCCTGTTTCAGGCGTCGCCGAGGACTTGCTAATCTTTCCAAGTCCTCGCGAGAGGCAAGGCCCCTTTAGCTCAGTCGGCAGAGCGTTTCCATGGTAAGGAAAAGGTCTACGGTTCGATTCCGTAAAGGGGCTCGCGACCTCAGCCGCGTCACGCAAGCGTGTCGCGGCCAGGTTCATGTAAGGCGGTGTAGCTCAGCTGGCAGAGCAAGCGGCTCATAATCGCTGTGTCGCCGGTTCAAGTCCGGCCACCGCTACGCGGTAATCCTGGGTATCCCAGGCCTAGTAGAGAAGGAAATGCTGTGGCTGCCACTGACGTGCGACCGAAGATCACGCTCGCGTGTGAGGAGTGCAAGCACCGCAACTACATCACCAAGAAGAACCGGCGCAACAACCCGGATCGCCTGGAGATGAAGAAGTTCTGCCCGAACTGCGGTACGCACCGGACTCACAAAGAGACCCGCTGAGCGTTCAGCGTTCTCCAAGCGCGGTTCTACCTGTCTCACCCGAAGCCGTCCTGGTCACCAGGGCGGCTTCGGGTCTTTTCCGGGTTCGGTAGCCTGCTCGGGTGGCCTTGGACCAGTCGTTCACCGGGCGGGCGTACCCGCCGACCAGTACCTATGAAGTGAGTCGCGAGAAGATCCGGGAGTTCGCCGACGCGCTCGGCGACACGAACCCGCTCTACCGCGACACCGAAGCGGCGAAGGCGGCCGGCTACCCCGACGTCATCGCGCCGCCGACGTTCCTCACGATCATCAACCTCGCCTCGATCAACGCGATCGTCTCCGACCCGGAGCTGGGTCTCGACTATTCGCGGATGGTCCACGGCGACCAGCGGTTCACCTACATGCGGCCGGTGCACGCGGGCGACGTCCTGTCGCTCACCACGTACATCGACAACATCATGACCCGCGCCGGGAACGACTTCATCAACCTGCGCGCCGAGATCTCCGGCGCCGACGGCGGCCTGATCGCCACCACGTACGCGCAGCTCGTGGTTCGAGGGGAGGGCGCGTGAGCACGTTCACCGCCGGGGAAGAACTGGCTCCGCTGACCGTCGAGATCACCAGGGACCAGCTGGTGCGCTACGCCGGGGCTTCGCTGGACTTCAACCCCATCCACTGGAACGAGGCCTTCGCCAAGGAGGTCGGCCTTCCGGACGTCATCGCGCACGGCATGCTGACCATGGCGCTGGGGTCGCGGCTCGTCACGGACTGGCTCGGCGACCCGGGCCGCCTCGTCGACTATTTCGCGCGCTTCACGCGCCCCGTGGTCGTGCCGAACGACGGCGCCGCGACGATCGAGTTCACCGGGAAGGTCGCCGTGGTCAACGACGACGGCACCGCGCGGGTGGACATCACCGCCAAGTTCGAGGGCAAGGCGGTCCTCGGAAAGGCGCAAGCGGTCGTCCGCGCCTGACCCCAAAGCGATAGCAAGGGACCCTTGCTATCGCCTCTCTCAACGTTGAGATAGGTGATAGCAAAGGTCCCTTGCTCTCTTTTCGCAGGTCGGCGAGGGTGCGGAGAACCCGGGTCGGCTCGCGAAGCCGACTGTGTGGATTTTGGTGCGTCAGATGACCAGAAATCCACACAGTGCGCCCGGCCGGTCCAGTCACGCGGGCTGGATGGACAGGTGTGTGGAGATAGAGACGTTCAGTGTCCCTATTTCCACACACCCCTCGCTGGGGATACCGCCGCAACCCCAAGCCGCGACCCGACACGCCGCTTCGCGCCCTACGCGACCTTCAGCAGCTTCCCGATGACCTCCGCCATCCCTTCCTCGCCCCGCGCGTTCGGGTGCAGCGGTGCGGCGGGGACCGAGGGCGCCGGGCCCTCCACCCATCGCCGGTTCGCGGCGCTGCACATGTCCCGCCCCTTGCTCGCGGTCGACATGTCGGCGAAGCCCGCTTTGTGCTCCTTGGCCGTGTCCTGAAGCGTGGTGTTCAGCCGCTTCAGCGAGTCGCGGAAGTAGGCCACGTCCCCCTCGCCGACCGGCAGGACCGGCCAGCAGCCGGCGTTGTCGTCCGGAAGCACCGTCGGGTACCCCACGACCACGATGCGCGCTTCAGGCGCCTTCGAGCGGATCTGGTCCAGGATCCCGCCGAGCCGGTCCGCCGCGGCGGCGATCCGCTCGGCCAGCTGGTCGCGTCCGCCCGCGGTCAGCTGGGTCTTGCAGGGCGAAGCGGTCTGCTGCTGCGTCGCGCACTGGCCCGCGAGGTCGGCGAGGCCCGCGTCGTTGCCACCGATCCCGACGGTCACCAGCGTCGTGTCCCCGTTGATCGCGTCGAGCTGCGGAGCGTTCGTGCCGTCCCGGGTCTTCTGCTCGCCGGTGAGATGCTCGGTCGTCGCGCCACCACAGCTGACATCGACGAACTCCGCCGGACGCAGCTTCGCGGCGAGCAGGCTCGGGTAGTTGTTGTCCGAACGGTCGCAGCCCACCGGTGAGCCCACGGCCCGTCCGGTGCCCGGCGAGGCCGTATAGGAGTCACCCAGTGCCACGTACCGGCCCGTGCCCTCCGAAGTCGTCACCCCGGCCGGTGTCACCGACGTCCCTCGCTCCCAAAGGTGGTAAGCGATCCCCAGGACGGACAGCACGATCACCAGGAAGAGGCAGCCGCCGCCAGTTCTCCGCTGCGTCACCCGTTCGTTGTACGCGACCCGGGTCACTCTTGTCATCGGTCCGACCGTCGGTGAACTACGCGTGAACGGGTGATCACCGGTTGCCTGAGACGTGGATCACGTTCAGGGTGAGGCGCGTACCTGGCACCGAGGAAAGGCGAAAGACGTGAGCCTGAACTTGAACAAGCTGGTCGACAAGGCGTGGGAGGACAAAGGCATCAACGAGCTGCTGGACGCTCCGCCGTCCGCGCTCGAGGGCCTGACCAAGAAGCACGACGAACTCCTCGCCGAGCTCAAGATCAAGACCATTCGGGACCTCGGCAACTGGAAGTACGCCGCGAAGGCCCACGCACTCGTCCAGCTCGCCGACGGCGAATCCTGACCGCTGGAGGCCCTTCCCCGTCCGGGGAGGGGCCTTCAGGCCTTCGGGACGAGATCGCGCAGCTCAGCGGCCAGATCGAGGGCATGGGCGACGTCCCGCGCGAGGTAGTGCGGGTCGACGAAGGCCTCGCTGATCCCGGTTTCGGCGGCGGCCTCCAGCTGCGCCGCGACGTCCTTGAGATCCGAGCCGGGTTTCGGGTTGATCCGCAGCACCCGCCGCAGCGTGCCGGGGTCGCGGCCCGCATCCTCGGCCGCGTTCGCCACGGTCTCCCACAGCTTCGCCAGATACGGCGCGGGCAGTCCCGCGGGCAGCCAGCCGTCCGCGCGGCGGCCGACGCGCTCCAGCGCCGTCACCGACAGCCCACCCAGCAACACCGGCGGATGCGGGCTCTGGGCCGGCCGCAGTCCCACCTTCGACGCCGGGATCCGCCAGCGTTCGCCCTCGTGCTCGAAAGGACCCTCTGTCCAGAACTTTCGTAGGATTTCCAGAAGTTCCTCCAGCTGCCCGCCGCGACCCTTCCAGGGCGTGCCCGTCGCGGTGTACTCGTCGCGTAGCCAGCCGGTGCCCAAGCCGACGTCCAGACGGCCCCCACTCACCTGATCCAGTGAAGTGAGCATCCGCGCGAGCACCACGGCCGGATACACCGTTCCGGTGAGCGTGCTGGTGCCGAGCCGGACCTTCTTCGTGACGCTCGCGGCCGCCGTCAGCAGGATCAGCGGATCGCCGAAGGTGACGAATTCCGGTGGGTACGGCCGTTCCGGGGTGCCGCCGGGATAGAAGTCCGACGGTGAGACCGGGGCCAGCACCCGATCCCCGACCCACAAGGACTCGTACCCGAGTTCTTCGGCCGCCGTGGCGAAACCGGTGACGGCGTCCAGCGACGCGAGGGGACCGTACTGCGGAAGGGTGATCCCCAGGCGCATCGTGGTCACCGCGCTTCCGCGAGCAGACGGCCCATCCTGGTGATCCCCTCGGCGAGATCGTTTTCGTTCAGCGCGTAGGAGATCCGGAAATACCCGGGTGTCCCGAACGCCTCGCCGGGTACCACGGCGACCTCGGCCTCGCGCAGGATCAGATCGGCCAGCGCCACCGTATCGGCCGGTCGCTCCCCGCGAATCTCCTTGCCCAGCAAAGCTTTGACCGCCGGGTAGACGTAAAAAGCGCCGAGCGGCACCGGAGTTTCCACTCCCGGGATCTCGGAAAGCAGGGAGAGCGCCGTTTTGCGCCGGGTGTCGAAGGCGTCGCGCATCGCGTGGACGGCGTCGAGCGGACCGCTCACCGCCGCCAGCGCGGCCCGCTGCGCGACGTTCGAAACGTTGCCGCACAAGTGCGACTGGTACGCCGTCGCCGCCTTGATCACGTCCTGCGGGCCGAGCATCCAGCCCACCCGCCAGCCGGTCATCGAGTACGTCTTCGCGACCCCGTTGAGGACGATCGTCCGGTCGGCGAGCTCCGGGACCAGGACAGGCATCGAAGGCGCTTCGGTGCCGTCGTAGACCAGGTGCTCGTAGATCTCGTCGGTGATGACCCAGAGGCCGTTCTCGTGCGCCCAGCGCCCGATGGCCTCGACCTGCTCGCGTGGGTACACCGCGCCCGTCGGGTTCGACGGCGAGACGAACAGCAGCACCTTCGTGCGCGGCGTCCTGGCGGCTTCGAGCTGCTCGACGGTGACCAGGTAGCCCGTCGTCTCGTCGGCCGTGACCTGCACTCCGACGCCGCCGGCGAGGGCGATCGACTCCGGGTAGGTCGTCCAGTACGGCGCGGGCAGCAGCACCTCGTCGCCCGGGTCGAGCAGCGTCGCGAACGCCGAGTAGACCGCCTGCTTGCCGCCGTTGGTCACCAGGACACGGCCGGGGTCGACCTCGAAGCCGGAATCGCGGACTGTCTTCGCCGCGATCGCTTCGCGCAGCTCCGGCAGCCCGCCCGCGGCGGTGTAGCCGTGGTTCACCTTGTCCCGGACGGCCGCTTCGGCGGCTTCGAGCACGTTGTCCGGGGTGGGGAAATCGGGCTGACCGGCGCCGAAGCCGATCACCGGACGGCCCTGCGCCTTGAGCTCCCGGGCCTTCGCGTCGACGGCCAGCGTGGCCGACGGCGTGATGCCGCCGATCCGGGCCGAGACGCGGGTGGCGGCCGAAGGCGAGGGTGCGGGAGCGCTCATGGCCACATCGTGGCACGATCATGGGGTCGGCCGTGGGGGAGTTTCCCCGCGGAAGGCTGCTCCGCGCCGCTTTGAGGGGGCGCGGTTGCGAAGCTGTTCGGGGGTTGCCGTAGACTTCTGGTCTCGGAACGCACTACGGTCATCCCCGCCACGGCGGTGGGGACGATGGAATGCGTCCTCGGGAGCTCCAGACCATCGGAGCTCCAAAGGGGTGTAGCTCAATTGGCAGAGCAGCGGTCTCCAAAACCGCAGGTTGCAGGTTCAAGTCCTGTCACCCCTGCGTAAGCGAACTGGTGAAGGCGGAGGAGTGGTCGTGAGCGACAGCGACGCCAGCGGTGAGAAGGCGCAGGACGACGCCGGGCAGAAGCCCGACGAGCAGTCCCGCCCGGTGACCGCCGCTGCCCGGCGTGAGCGCCGTGCGTCCGCGCGCCCGTCCGGTAAGGCCGACGCCAAGTCGGACGACAAGACCCGCCCCGCCGGCAAGGCGAAGGCCGGGGACAAGACCGAGAAGTCCAAGGACGCCAAGGGCACGGCGACCCCGAAGCGCGACCGCAAGCCGAAGCAGGCGTCGATCTTCGCCCGGCTGATGCGCTTCATCCGCGAGGTCTGGGCCGAGCTGCGCAAGGTCATCTGGCCGAACCGCAAGCAGATGGTCACCTACACCGCGGTGGTGCTGGTCTTCGTGGTGTTCATGGTGGCGCTGGTGAGCGGCCTCGACCTGGCCTTCAAAGAGGTCGTCGGTGCCGTCTTCGGCAGCTGAGGCAGCCGGTCGCGGTGCTTGAGCGCACCGCACGGTGGCCTGCGCCACGGCAACCGATCAACTGAGAGGACGGAACGTGACCTCCGACAACGGCACAGCAGCCGGTCATGAGCTGACCGAGCTTTCCGACGAGCAGGTGCACGCGGCACTCGGCGACGAGCAGTCCGAGCACCTGGACTCCGTCGAGGTGCCCGCCGCAGGCGACGAGGTCGACGAAGCCGGAGATGTCGCGGAGGCCGACGAGGCGTCCGTCGAGACCGACGACACCGCAGCCGACGACGCCGAGCCCGTCGAGGCCGAGGCCGACGAGAACGTCGATCCGGTCGCGAAGCTGCGCGCGGAACTCAACGCCGCTCCCGGTGAGTGGTACGTCGTGCACTCGTACGCGGGTTACGAGAACAAGGTGAAGACCAACCTCGAGACCCGGACCCAGACGCTGGACGTCGAGGACTACATCTTCCAGATCGAGGTCCCGACCGAAGAGGTCACCGAGATCAAGAACGGCCAGCGCAAGCAGGTGCAGCGCAAGGTGCTGCCCGGCTACATCCTGGTCCGGATGGACCTGAACGACGCCTCGTGGAGCGCGGTGCGCAACACGCCGGGTGTCACCGGGTTCGTCGGCGCCACGTCGCGTCCGTCGCCGCTGACCGTGGACGAGGTGCTCAAGTTCCTCGCGCCCAAGGTCGAGACGGCCGCCCCCGCCAAGCCCGGCAAGGGCGAGGCCGCTTCCGCGGAGTCCCAGCTGGGCGCCCCCGCGGTCGAGGTGGACTTCGAGATCGGCGAGTCGGTCACCGTCATGGACGGCCCGTTCGCGACGCTGCCCGCGACGATCTCCGAGGTCAACGTGGACGGACAGAAGCTGAAGGTCCTGGTGTCGATCTTCGGCCGGGAGACCCCGGTCGAGCTGTCGTTCAACCAGGTCTCCAAGATCTGACGGCCGCCAGACGGCCGGCAGTCCCCGCGTACTGGCAGGTGTGCGGGGGACTCAAGTCAGTAAGAAGGATCAAACGAAATGCCACCCAAGAAGAAGAAGCTTGCGGCGATCATCAAGCTGCAGATCAAGGCGGGTGCGGCCAACCCCGCGCCGCCGGTCGGCCCCGCGCTGGGTCAGCACGGCGTCAACATCATGGAGTTCTGCAAGGCCTACAACGCCGCGACCGAGTCGCAGCGCGGGGACGTCGTCCCGGTCGAGATCTCCGTGTACGAAGACCGTTCGTTCGACTTCAAGCTCAAGACGCCGCCGGCCGCGAAGCTGCTGCTGAAGGCCGCGGGCGTGGAGAAGGGCTCCGGCGAGCCGCACAAGACCAAGGTCGCCAAGGTCACCTGGGACCAGGTCCGCGACATCGCGAAGACCAAGGAATCCGACCTGAACGCGCACGACATCGACCAGGCCGCGAAGATCATCGCCGGCACCGCCCGCTCCATGGGCATCACGGTCGTCGACTGAGTTCCACCCCGCTCCACCGTGGGAGAGCCAGTGCTGGCTCCAACACCACACTGATCCGTTGAAGAGTTAAGGACAGAAGCAATGCCCAAGCACAGCAAGGCCTACCGTCAGGCTCTTGAGCTGGTGGACCGCGAGCGGCTCTACGCCCCGCTCGAGGCCGCGAAGCTGGCCAAGGAGACCTCCTCCAAGAAGATGGACGCCACCGTCGAGGTCGCCATGCGCCTCGGTGTCGACCCTCGCAAGGCCGACCAGATGGTCCGCGGCACCGTGAACCTGCCGCACGGCACCGGTAAGACCGCCCGCGTCATCGTTTTCGCCGTTGGTGACAAGGCCGCCGAGGCCGAGGCCGCTGGCGCGGACGTGGTCGGTACGGACGAACTGATCGAGCGCATCCAGGGTGGCTGGCTCGAGTTCGACGCCGCGATCGCGACGCCGGACCAGATGGCCAAGGTCGGGCGCATCGCCCGCATCCTCGGCCCGCGTGGCCTGATGCCGAACCCGAAGACCGGCACCGTGACCCCCGCGGTCGCGAAGGCCGTGGCGGACATCAAGGGCGGTAAGATCAACTTCCGCGTGGACAAGCAGGCCAACCTGCACTTCGTCATCGGCAAGGCCTCGTTCGACACCGACAAGCTGGTGGAGAACTACGCGGCCGCGCTGGACGAGATCCTGCGCGCCAAGCCGTCGTCGGCGAAGGGTCGCTACCTGAAGAAGGTCACGATCTCCACGACGATGGGCCCGGGTGTCCCGGTCGACCCGGCCCGGACCCGCAACCTCCTCTCCGAGGACGCGTGAGTCTGAGTTAGACATCACTGACAAGGGGGCGGTCCCGCTACGGCGGGGCCGCCCCTTTTTCGTGTTTGCTGGAGGGCATGCCTACCTTCGCGTCGTTCGACGGGCTTCAGCTGAACTACACCGCTTGGGAAGGTGAAGGGCGCCCGGTACTGCTGCAACACGGTTTCGCCGCGGACACGAACGCCAACTGGATCGCGCCCGGCGTCGTCGACACCCTCCAGGACGCGGGGCTGCCCGTGATCAGCCTGGACGCGCGTGGGCACGGACGGTCGGCGAAGCCGCATGACGAGGCCAGTTACGGCGACGACGCGATGGTTCGCGATGTGTCGGCTCTGCTCGACTGCCTCGGTCTCGACGAGGTTTCGATGGTGGGCTACTCGATGGGCGCGATGATCGCGCTCGGCGCGGTGGCCGCCGACCCGCGGATCCGGTGCCTCGCGATCGGCGGGGTCGGCTCGGGGATCGTCGACTTCGGGGGCGTGGACACGCGGGTGGTCACGCCGGAGGCGATCAGCGAGGCGATGCTCGCTTCGGACCCTTCGACGCTGCCGCCGTCCTCGATGCCTTTCAGGGTGCTGGCCGACGGTCTGCGGGCCGACCGGATCGCGCTGGCCGCCGTCGCGCGCGGGACGGCGAACCCGAAACTGGACCTGACCGCGATCGCCGTGCCGACCCTCGTCCTGGCCGGGGACGCCGACCCGCTGGCCGCCGAGCCCGAACGTCTGGCCGCCGCCATCGCCGGCGCCCGCCTCGTCCGGATCCCCGGCGATCACATGACCGCCGTCATGCACCCCGCCTTCGGCTCCGCCCTGACCGGCTTCCTGGCCTCGCACGACCTCTGACCAGACCCGCGTTTAGCCCCCTAATCGCGATCCGGCCCCCGCACTTGCGTTTCGCGGGCTAATCGCGACGCGGGGCGCGCGTCGCCTTTAGCGGGCTAAACGCGATCCGGCGGGCACTTGCGTTTAGCCCGCTAATCGCGATCTGGTGGCAGGAAGACCAGGTCAGAGCGGGGGTCAGTTGCCGGTGGGAGGGGCGGGGCAGGGCTCCGGGGAGTTCGCGTGGCCGGTGATCAGCCACTGCCCCATCTCGACTTCCTGCAAGGTGAAGCTGCCCAGCAGCGGGCCGCCTCGGATGCTGTACCAGCACGAGTGGATCGTCAGGTTCTGCCGCGGGACCACGCTCGACATCGGGCGCACCGCGTAGATGTACGGCGTGATGTCGGTGACCTTGGCGTTCAGTGCCGGGACGGCGGTCGCGCAGTCCGGGTAGCCGAGGTCCCGGGCGAACTGGACCTGCGCCTGTTCGCTCATCGACAGGCAGACCTTCTCGACCCGGGTGGCAGGCGGGTACGGCTTGCCGATCGTGTCGTAGATGGCCCGCACGGCTTCCCAGGGGTTGGTCGAAAGCACCTGGTTGGTGTGGTGCTTGCCGCCGCCGCCCTGCACGAATTCCGCAGTGGTCTGCCCGGCGTCACTGGGGAAGATCTGCCGGTAGGCGATCGTCGCCCCGACACAGATCAGCACGATCACGATCACCCAAGCGAGAAGCTTCCCGCCCAGACGTCGCAGCCAGCGCGGCATGCGGGGCCGGGGGGCGGGCACGAGTTCGCCGGGCGGCGGGCCAGGAGGCGCCGGCGGCTGGCCTCCGTAGTGCTGGGTCACGGGCTGCGCGGGCTGGGCCGGAACGAGGCCCTGGTTCTGCGCCTCGGTGAACTTCAGATAGTCCTGGAACTGCTGAAACTGCTGGAACTGACGCAGTTGCTCCTCGTCCAGCCGAGGCGCGGGCTGACCTCCCGCCTTGGGCTCGATGTCCGTGCCGGGCTCGTTGCCCGGCTTTCCGTCATCACGCTGCTCCGCCACGTCACCATGATGCCTCGCGAGACCTCCGGCGCACTCCGCCGGTCGCGTTTAGCCCGCTAAACGCGATCTGGTGGGACCCAGTGCGAGTGGTGGGAGAGGGTCGCGTATTCTTGTCAAGGTTCTACCGAAGACCGCTGGTCTTCTCCTGGTCATCTGGCCCGGAGAACGAAGGCCCCGCTAGGGCGGGCGACCCGCGCAGGAGGAACGAGGCTCGCACACGACGCACGTCGTCGTGTGCCCTGACGCCCCGCGCCTGTCTGCGCTGGGGCGTTTCGTCGTTTCAGGGCTCTCAAGGCCAGTGGACCACTAGCCAAGAGAGGAGGCGACCATGGCGAAGCCCGACAAGGAGGCGGCCGTCGCCGAGATCGCGGAGAGCTTCCGCAGCAGCTCGGCCACAGTCGTTACCCAGTACACCGGCCTCTCCGTGTCCCAGCTGTCCCAGCTGCGCCGCGCTCTCGGCACCAGTGCCAAGTACCGGGTCGCGAAGAACACCCTCGTCAAGCGTGCCGCCACGGACGCGGGCATCGAGGGCCTTGAAGACCTGTTCGTCGGCCCGACCGCGATCGCCTTCGTCGAAGGTGAAGCTGTTGACGCCGCGAAGGCGCTTCGCGACTTCGCGAAGGACAACAACGCGCTTGTGATCAAGGGCGGCTTCATGGACGGCAAGACGCTGTCCGTGGACGAGATCAACCAGATCGCCGATCTCGACAGCCGTGAGGTCCTGCTCGCCAAGGCGGCGGGCGCGTTCAAGGCGAAGCTGTCCCAGGCCGCCGCGCTGTTCCAGGCGCCGGCGTCCCAGGTCGCTCGCCTGGCTGCCGCGCTGGAGGAGAAGCAGCGCAACGCCGGTACCGAAGCAGCCGAAGCACCCGCCGAGAGCTGAACACCCCCCACCCCGAACTTTTAGTTCGTTTCAGAGAGGAAAGCCACCATGGCGAAGCTGAGCACCACCGAGCTGATCGACGCCTTCAAGGAGCTCACCCTTCTTGAGCTGTCCGAGTTCGTCAAGGAGTTCGAGACCACCTTCGATGTGACCGCGGCCGCCCCGGCTGCCGTCGTCGCCGCCGCCCCGGGTGCCGCCCCCGCCGCGGCCGCCGAGGAGCAGGACGAGTTCGACGTCGTTCTCGAGTCCGCCGGTGACAAGAAGATCCAGGTCATCAAGGTCGTCCGTGAGGTCGTCTCGGGTCTGGGCCTGAAGGAGGCCAAGGAGCTGGTCGAGGCCGCTCCCAAGGCCCTCCTGGAGAAGGTCGACAAGGAGGCCGCCGAGGCCGCCAAGGAGAAGCTCGAGGCCGCGGGCGCCAAGATCGCCATCAAGTGATCTGAGGCGCGTCAGCGCCTACCGCAGCACCGTCGAAGGGGCGGGCATCCACTCTGGATGCCCGCCCCTTCGCTGTCTCCGGCCCACCGCCCCGACCTGCGTTTAGCCCCCTAATCGCGACGCGTAGCCACGCTAAGCACCTGGGCTCGCGCAGGGCACCGGATCGCGTTTAGCCCGCTAAACGCGATCCGGCGGCGCGAGGGCGCTGACCTGCGTTTAGCGGGCTAAACGCGACGCGGCGCCGCGGGAAGCGGAGAGGGGGCCTGTCGTGGATCTGCGGCCGAGGGTGACGTGCACTACGGTGCCGCTAGCGGTGCACGGGCAGGCGGCGGGCTGCGCGAAAAGTTACCCGCGGGTCTGGCCAGAAAAGAAAACTGGTGAGTAACCTGTTCGCACTCAGCTCGTTGCACCTGGTTGACGCGGGTATCGCTGCGCGAACGCATGCGTCCTCCCGGGCCAGTGGCACGGGACGGCAGTGCGCGACGACGCGGAACAGCTCCTGGAGGTGCGATGGGTGCCGAGGTGGTCATCGAAGGTCTTTCCAAGTCCTTCGGTAAGCAGGCCATCTGGCGGGACGTCACGCTGACCCTGCCTCCGGGCGAGGTCTCGGCGATGCTCGGACCGTCCGGAACCGGTAAGTCCGTCTTCTTGAAGTCGATGATCGGGCTGCTCAAGCCGGACAAGGGCCGGTGCATGATCAACGGCGTCGACATCGTGACGTGCTCCGAGCACCAGCTCTACGAGGTGCGCAAGCTCTTCGGCGTCCTCTTCCAGGACGGCGCGCTGTTCGGCTCGATGAACCTCTACGACAACGTGGCCTTCCCCCTGCGGGAGCACACGAAGAAGTCGGAGACCGAGGTCCGCCGGATCGTGCTCGAGAAGCTCGAGATGACCGGTCTCAACGGCGCCGACAAGAAGCTGCCCGGCGAGATCTCCGGCGGTATGCGCAAGCGCGCCGGCCTCGCCCGCGCACTGGTGCTGGACCCGCAGATCATCCTGGTCGACGAGCCGGACTCCGGCCTCGACCCGGTCCGCACCACCTACATCTCCCAGCTCTTCCTGGACGTCAACGCGCAGATCGACGCGACGTTCCTGATCGTCACGCACAACATCAACCTCGCCCGCACCGTCCCGGACAACCTGGGCATGCTCTTCCGCAAGGAACTGGTCATGTTCGGCCCGCGCGAGGTGCTGCTGACCAGCGAGGAGCCGGTCGTCAAGCAGTTCCTCAACGGCAAGATGGACGGCCCGATCGGCATGAGCGAGGAGAAGGACTCGGCCCAGCTCGCCGCGGAGCGCGCGATGTTCGAGGCCGGTCACCACTCGGGCGGTGTCGAGGACGTCAGCGGGGTGCCGCCGCAGATGCAGCCGACGCCCGGCGTGCCGACCCGGATGGGCGCGGTCCGCCGCAAGGACCGCGTCATGCAGATCCTGTCCGGTCTCCCGCACGAGGCGCAGCAGAGCATCATCGAGTCGCTCTCCCCGGAGGAGCAGCAGCGCTACGGCGTCCGCCCGCAGCGGCTCGCCGCCGCCGGCCACCGTTCCGCGCCGCAGAACGACGGCCCGATGCCGAACCACCACCAGGGTCAGCTGCCCGACGATCAGGTCGCCTCCATCCCGCATCCGGGGAGACCGGGCAACCACCGTTTGCGGCCACATGATCCGGGGTCAGGTGGCGCGTGAGCTCTCCCGCTTCATCGGCGAAGATCCCCGGGATCGGCATGTTGCGCGAGACCGGGAACCTGTTCGCCCTTGGCCTCGACATCGTTCGTGGCATTTTCCAGCGCCCGTTCCAGCTGCGGGAGTTCATCCAGCAGGCCTGGTTCATCGCGAGCGTCACGATCCTGCCGACGGCGCTCGTCGCGATCCCGTTCGGCGCGGTCATCTCGCTCCAGTTCGGTTCGCTCGCCCGCCAGCTCGGCGCCCAGTCCTACACGGGCGCCGGGTCGGTGCTCGCCACCGTCCAGCAGGCCAGTCCGCTGGTCACGGCGCTGCTGGTCGCGGGCGCCGGCGGTAGCGCCGTCTGCGCCGACATCGGCGCGCGGACCATCCGTGAAGAGATCGACGCCATGGAGGTGCTCGGCGTCTCCGCGGTGCAGCGGCTGATCGTGCCGCGCGTGCTCGCGATGATGCTGGTGGCGCTCCTGCTGAACGGCATGGTCAGCGTCATCGGCGTGCTCGGCGGCTACTTCTTCAACGTCGTCCTCCAGGGCGGGACGCCGGGCGCGTACCTGGCGAGCTTCTCCGCGCTGGCCCAGCTTCCCGACCTCTGGGTCGGCGAGCTGAAGGCGCTGATCTTCGGCTTCATCGCCGCTGTCGTCGCCTCCTACCGGGGACTGAACCCGTCCGGCGGCCCGAAGGGCGTCGGCGACGCGGTGAACCAGTCGGTCGTCATCACGTTCCTCATGCTGTTCGTGGTGAACTTCGTGATCACGCTGATCTACCTGCAGATCGTGCCCGGAAAGCTGGACTGACGGATGACTTTTCTCCAGGGCGCCAAGCGGGTCGCCAACCGTCCTTTGCAGACTCTGGACAACCTCGGTGACCAGATGTCGTTCTACGGCCGCGCGTTGCTGTGGACGCCGCGGACGTTGCGCCGCTACACCAAAGAGGTCCTGCGGCTGCTCGCCGAAGTGAGCTTCGGTTCCGGCTCGCTCGCCGTCATCGGCGGCACGGTCGGCGTGATGGTCGGCCTGACGCTGTTCACCGGTGTGCTCGTCGGCCTGCAGGGCTACTCGGCGCTGAACTCGATCGGCACCTCGGCCTTCACCGGCTTCCTGACCGCGTTCTTCAACACCCGCGAGATCGCCCCGCTGGTCGCCGGCCTCGCGCTTTCGGCGACGGTCGGCGCCGGGTTCACCGCCCAGCTGGGCGCGATGCGGATCTCCGAGGAGATCGACGCGCTCGAGGTCATGGGCGTGCCGAGCCTGCCGTACCTGGTGACGACGCGGATCATCGCCGGTTTCGTCGCGGTCATCCCGCTGTACGTCATCGGCCTGCTCAGTTCGTATCTCGCGTCCCGGTTGGTCGTTATCTACATCTACAACCAGTCAGCGGGTACCTACGACCATTACTTCGACCTGTTCTTACCACCACAGGATGTGCTGTATTCGTTCATCAAGGTGCTGTTGTTCAGCGTCTTGATCATCCTGTCCCATTGCTATTTCGGATACCGGGCCTCCGGTGGCCCCGCCGGTGTCGGCGTGGCTGTCGGCAAGGCGGTGCGGCTGAGCATCGTCACGGTGTCCATCATGAACTTCTTCATCGGTTTCGCGATCTGGGGAACCGACGTCACGGTGAGGATCGCAGGATGATCGCGACAGTCCGGCGCAGGCTGTTGGGCTTGCTCTTGGTCGCCGTGCTCGTCGGTGGCGTGGCGCTGAGCATCGCGCTGTACCAACGGGCTTTCACGCCCGTGGTGAGCGTGAAGCTCCAGTCCGGCAGCATCGGGAACCAGTTGCTGAAGCAGTCCGACGTGAAGGTCCGCGGCCTCATCGTCGGTTCGGTGAAGGACATCGCCGCGACCCCGGACGGCGCGGAGCTCACTCTCGCGTTGAACCCGGAGTCGGCGAAACTGATCCCTCAGAACGTTTCCGCGCGATTCCTGCCGAAGACGTTGTTCGGCGAACGCTTCGTTTCCCTCGAAATCCCGGACGCTCCTTCGACGACGACGATCGCCGAAGGCGACGTGATCACCCAGGACCGCACGTCCGGCGCCGTCGAGCTGGAGCAGGCCTTCGCCCATCTGATGCCGGTGCTTCAGGCCGTCCAGCCGCAGAAGCTGTCGAGCACGCTTTCGGCGATCTCCACCGCCCTCAACGGCCGCGGTGGCCAGCTCGGCGACACCCTCTCGCAGCTCGGCAGCTACGTCGGGGACCTGAACCCGCACGAACCCCAGCTCCAGCAGAACCTCAAGGAACTGGCGAAGTTCTCGGACAACCTCAACGCCGTGGCCCCGGATCTGGTGCAGACCTTGGACAACCTGAGCACCACCACGCGCACCGTGGTGGACCAGAAGATGAACCTGCAGAACCTCTACGGCAGCGTCACCCAGGCCTCGGTCGACCTGCAGACCTTCCTGCGGAACAACGCCGACAACCTGATCCGGCTCGCCGACACCGCCCGCCCGACGGCGGAGCTGCTGGCGAAGTACGCGCCGGAGTACCCGTGCGTGATCGGGCAGATGGCGGACAACCTGCCGAAGATCGACAAGGCGCTCGGCAAGGGCACGAACCGGCCCGGTCTGCACGCGACCATCGAGATCACCGTCAACCGCGGGCCGTACCTGCCGGGCAAGGACGAGCCGAGGTTCGAGGACAAACGCGGTCCGCGCTGTTACGACCTGAAGCAGTTCCCGGACCCGTTCCCGCAGTACCCGCCGGACGGCCCGATCAAGGACGGCAGCACGGTCAAACCGCCGGCGCGGTCGGCCAACGACGGCCTTTCGCCCTCGAACGGCTACGCGAACGTCGGCGGTTACAACGGCGGGGGAGCGCCCGGCGGTAGCCCGTCCTACAGCGCTTCCGAATCGGACTTCCTCGCGCAGCTGGTCGCGCCGCAGGTCGGCATGTCCGCCTCGGACGTCCCCGGCTGGGGTTCGCTGCTCGTCGGCCCGCTCTACCGTGGGGCGGAGGTGCACGTCCAGTGAGGGGACTCCTTGCACCGCTGATCAAGCTCTGCGTCTTCGTCGTGGTCACCGTGCTGTTCACGACGATCCTCGGGATCAGCATCGCCAACATCAACACCACCAGCACCAACGCCTACAAGGCGCGGTTCAGCGACGCGACCCTGTTGCTGCCCAACGACGACGTCCGCATCGCGGGGGTCCGGGTCGGGCAGGTCAAGGACGTCCGCATCGTCGACCGGCGCCAGGCCGAGGTCGAGTTCGAAGTGGACGCCGGCCGCAAGCTGCCCGCCGGGGTCACCGCGCAGATCAAGTTCCGGAACCTGGTCGGCCAGCGCTACGTCTCGCTCGCGCAGGGCACCGATTCCTCCGGGAAGAACCTGGAGCCCGGCGGCAACATCCCGCTGGAGCGGACCACGCCCGCGCTCGACCTGACGCAGCTGTTCAACGGCTTCAAGCCGCTGTTCACCGCGCTCAACCCGGACGACATCAACAAGCTGTCCTACGAGGTCATCCAGGTTTTGCAGGGCGAAGGCGGCACGGTCGAAAGCCTGCTGAAGCACACCGCCTCGCTGGCCACCACGATCTCCGACAAGGACCAGGTGATCGGTGAGGTCATCGACAACCTGAACTCGGTGCTCGACACGGTCAACGCGCACACGCCGCAGCTGAACGACCTGATCGTCAAACTGCAGCAGCTGGTCTCCGGGCTGGCCGCGGACCGTGAGCCGATCGGTGACGCCATCGACTCGCTCGGCACTCTCGCCCAGACCACGTCCGGTCTGCTCGGCGAGGCCCGCGAGCCGCTCAAGCAGGACATCGCCGCGCTCGGCACGCTGACGAAGAACCTCAACGACAGCCAGCCGATCGTCGAGCACTTCATCCAGTTCCTGCCGCAGAAGGTGACGGCGCTGACCCGCACGGCCGACTACGGCTCCTGGTTCAACTTCTTCGCCTGTGAGCTGAAGGGGGCCGTCGCCCTGCCTCCGCTGATCAACGCGCCGATCGACCTGCCGCTGCTGCCGGTGAACCGGGCGAGGTGCACGGCATGAAGTCCTTCCAGAAACGCAATCCGATCCCGATCGCGCTGGTCGGTATCTCGGTGCTGCTGCTCGGTTTCCTCGCCGCGCTCAACTCCGAGGACCTGCCGGTGATCGGCGGCGGCACGACCTACACCGCGGACTTCAGCGAGGCCTCCGGTCTCCAGCAGGACAACGACGTCCGGGTCGCCGGGGTGAAGGTCGGCAAGATCTCCGACATCAAGCTCGACGGCGACAAGGTCCGGATCTCGTTCAAGGTCAAGGACGCCTGGCTTGGCGACAAGACCAGCGCGGCCATCAAGATCAAGACCGTGCTCGGCCAGAAGTACCTGGCGCTCGACCCGCAGGGCCAGCGCACGCTCGACCCGAGCGCGACCATCCCGCGTGAGCGCACGATGTCGCCGTTCGACGTCCTCGACGCCTTCCGTGGGCTTTCGCAGACCGTGGACGACATCGACACGACGCAGCTGGCGAAGAGCTTCGACGTCATCACGGAGACCTTCGCCGACACCCCGGCCGACGTGAAGGGCGCCCTGAACGGCCTTTCCCGCCTCTCGGACACCATCGCCAAACGTGACTCGCAGCTGTCGAGCCTGCTCGCGAACACGCGGCAGGTCTCGCAGACGCTCGTCGACCGCGACGCCGAGTTCCAGAAGCTGCTGGCCGACGGCAACAAGCTGCTCGGCGAGGTGTCCCGCCGCAAGGACGCGATCACCGCGCTGCTGGACGGCTCGCGCAACCTCGCCACCCAGCTCAAGGGCCTGGTCGACGACAACGACGCGCAGCTCGACCCGGTGCTCACCCAGCTCGACCAGCTGACCTCGATGTTGCAGCGCAACCAGGACGCCCTCGGCCAGGGCGTCGCCCGGTTCGCGCCGTTCATCCGGGTGTTCACGAACACGATCGGCAACGGCCGCTGGTTCGACAACTACATCTGCGGACTGGTCCTGCCGTCGTTCGGGCCGATCAACGACAAGGGGTGCTACGAGAAATGAGTACCCGTCTCGGTTCCAGCCTCGCCCGCGGCTTCACCATCGCGATCGTGCTCGCGCTGGTCGTCGCCGGCGCGCTGTGGTGGACGCTCAAGGACGCCGGCCGCAATCACGTGACCGCGTACTTCGCCGGCGCCGTCGGCCTCTACGAAGGCAACAGCGTCCGCATGCTCGGCGTCGACATGGGCACGGTCACCAAGATCCAGCCGATGGGCAACCAGGTCCGCGTCGAACTCGAATACGACCGCTCGGTGGCGGTGCCCGCCGACGCGAAGGCGATCATCGTGTCGCCGTCGCTGGTCAGCGACCGCTACGTGCAGCTGGCCCCGGCCTACAAGGGCGGCGCGCGGATCGCCGATGGCGCCGTCATCGGCCTCGACCGTACCGAGGTCCCCCTCGAGGTCGACGAGCTCGCCGCCAGCCTCTCCCGGGTCAGCAAGTCGCTCGGGCCCAACGGCGCCAACAAGAACGGTTCGCTGTCGAACCTGCTCGACACCGCCGCGAAGAACTTCGACGGCAACGGGCAGGCGCTGCACGACACGATCACGAAGCTCGGCCAGGCCGCGGGCACGTTGTCCGGCAACAAGGACGACCTGTTCAAGACGGTCGAGAACCTCGGCTCCTTCTCGCAGACGCTGGTCAACAGCGACTCGCAGGTCCGCGACTTCGAGCGGCAGCTCGCCGACGTCAGCGGATTCCTCGCGGGGGAGAAGGACAACCTCGCCGCGACGGTGAAGCAGCTGTCCGACACGCTCACCGCGGTGCAGGGGTTCATCGAGAAGAACCGCGACCGGCTCAAGTCCAATGTGGACAAACTGGCCAGCGTGACCAAGGTGCTCGTGGACCAGCGCGGCGCGCTCGCCGAGATCCTCGACGTCGCCCCGGTCGGCCTCGGGAACCTGGTCAACACCTACAACGCCTCGTCGGGCACGCTCGACGCGCGGGCCAACCTCAACGAGCTCACCCAGCCGCCGCTGGTGATGGTGTGCAACCTGCTCAAGCAGACCCCGGACGCGCTCGACGCCCTCGGCGACGCGTGCAAGGGGATCGCCGGACTGGTCGACGGGCTGGTGCCGCTGCCGTCGATCGCGCAGGTGATCCAGTCCTCGCAGGCGGGCCAGTTGCCGCCGCTGCCGCTGCCCATCGCCGGTCAGCTCTACGGAACGGCGGCCAAGTGATGAGGAAACTTGCTCTTATCGCCTCCGGAACGGTCGCCGCGCTGACGTTGAGCGGCTGCGGGTTCAGCGGGATCTACGACGTCCCGCTGCCCGGTGGCGCCGAACTCGGCGACCATCCGTACACGGTCAAGGTGCAGTTCCGGGACGTGCTCGACCTGACCCCGCAGGCCGGGGTGAAGGTCAACGAGGTCTCCATCGGCCGCGTCGAAGCGATCGGGCTGACCCAGGACGGCTGGAACGCCGAAGTCACCCTCCGGGTGAACGGTGACGTGAAACTGCCGGCGAACGCGCTGGCCAACGTCAAGCAGTCGAGCCTGCTCGGTGAGAAGTACGTCGAGCTGGCCGCGCCCGCCGACGGGCAGGGCAAGCTCGCCGACAACGCGGTGATCCCGCTGGCCCGCACGAACCGCAGCGTCGAGGTCGAAGAGCTGCTCGGCGCGCTTTCGCTGCTGCTCAACGGCGGCGGGGTCGAGCAGCTCAACACCATCACCAAGGAACTCAACAACGCCACCAGCGGCCGTTCGCCGGAGCTGAAGGCGTTGCTGAACAACACCAACGAGCTGGTCACGAACCTGGACAAGCAGTCCGCGAACATCACGCGGGCGCTCGACGGGCTGAACCGGCTCTCGCTCACCCTGAACGGCCAGAAGGACAAGCTGGTCGGCGCGGTCGACAACCTCGGTCCCGGCCTCGGCGTGCTGGAGCAGCAGCGCGGCCAGCTGGTGACCATGCTGAACGCGCTCAACAACCTCTCCGGTGTCGCCGTCGACACGGTGAACAAGAGCAAGGAAGACCTCGTCGCCGACCTCAAGGCGCTTCAGCCGACGTTGCAGAAGCTCGGCGAGGCCGGTTCGGATCTGCCGAAGGCGCTGGAGATCCTGCTGACGTTCCCGTTCAGCGACGCCGCGTACGACGGGGTCAAGGGTGACTACTTCAACCTGTTCGCGAAGGTCGACCTGAACTTGAACGAGATCCTCAAGAACCTCGGCCGAAGCAGGCAGAACCCGCTCCAGGACGTCATCCCGGTGCCGGGGCTGACCGGCGGGACCGAAGGACCGGGCGTGAACCCGCCGCTGCCGATCCCCGACAGCGTCGGCGGTGTCGCCGGTAACCAGGCGAGCGCGCCGCAGGGCGGCGGACAGCCGCGACAGACCGGACCCGCCGGGATCTTCGGCCTGCTCTCGGGAGGTGCCGGCTGATGCTGGTCCGTAGGACGAAAATCCAGCTGGTCGCTTTCGCGATCATCTCCGTGGTCTTCATCGTGTACGCGCTGATCCGGTTCGCCGGGCTCGGCCAGGTCTTCGGCGACGAGGGCTACACGGTGAAAATGCAGCTCAAGCAGTCCGGCGGCATCTTCGAGAACGCCGAGGTCACCTACCGCGGCTTCAACATCGGCCGGGTCGGCCAGCTGCGCCTGACCAAGACCGGCCTGGAGGCCGACCTCAACATCGCTCCGGACGCCCCGCAGGTGCCCGCCGATCTGGACGCCGTGGTCGCGAACCGGTCGGCGGTCGGCGAGCAGTTCGTCGACCTGCGGCCCAAGAGCGAGAAGGGGCCGTTCCTGAACGCGAGCTCGGTCATCCCGGCCGACAAGGTCAAGACGCCGGTGCCCACCGAGCAGCTCATCGGTGACCTCGACAGCCTCGCGGCGTCGGTGCCGACGGACTCGCTGCGCAAGGTCGTCGACGAGTCGTACGACGCCTTCAACGGCACCGGCCCGGACCTGCAACGGCTGCTCGACACCGCGCGGAGCTTCACCGCGACCGCGCAGGAGTACCTGCCGCAGACCGTCCAGCTGCTGGAGAAGGGCGGCCAGGTCCTCGAGACGCAGAACGACATGGCGAGCTCGATGAAGTCGTTCAGCGCCGACCTGAACAAGCTGTCCGGCACGCTGAAGAACTCCGACGCCGACATCCGGAAGCTGATCGGGATCACCCCGCAGGTGGCGAACCAGATCAGCTCGGTACTCGCCGAATCCGGGCCCGGGCTGGGCGCGCTGACGGCGAACCTGCTCACGACGTCCAACCTGCTGGTGACCCGGCTCGACGGCCTCGAGCAGGGGCTGGTGACCTACCCGATGCTGGCCGCGGGCGCGAACAGCGTCGCCAACGACGGCACCGCGCACCTGGGTCTCGCGCTCAACCTGTTCAACCCGCCTTCGTGCACCAAGGGCTACATCGGCCTCGACAAGTACCGCGAAGGCACCGACACGACGGTTCGCCCGCCGAAGGACGACGCGTACTGCGCCGAGCCGAAGGGCAGCCCGATCAACGTGCGCGGCTCGCAGAACGTGCCGTACAACGGGGTTCCGCAGATCCCGTCGGAAGGTGACGTCGCGAAGAACGCCGGCCGGTCCGCCGAGGAGCTGGCGGCCTTGCGCGCGGCGCAGGGCATGCCGAGCGTCCTGCAGAGCCCGGGGGTCAGCCTGGCCAGCCTGGGCGCGCTGCTGGGCCTGCCCGGCTGAGCCCGAGACCGTATACCTACCCTGGAGTGTCATGAGTTCTTCTCGATCGCGGACCCTGGTCCTCGGGGCGGCGGCGTTCGCCCTGGCCGCCTTCGTCGCCGCGGCGATCTTCGGTGTCCAGTGGGCTGTGGCCGCGTCGGACGACAACGCCGACCTGGCGCGCTCGCGCGACGAAGTGGTCGACGCGGGCGGCCGCGCGATCAAGGCGTACACCGAGGTCGACTTCGAGAACCTCGACGCGTTCTTCAATCAGCAGAAGGCCGTCTCCGACGACAAGATGAGCCAGCAGCTGGCGCAGCTGGAGCCGACGTACCGCAAGGCGCTCAGCGACGCGAAGACCAAGGTCGTGACCACGATCCAGGACATCGCGGTCGAGGAACTCGACGACCACGAGGGCAAGGCGAGCTTCCTCGCCGCCATCACCACCCAGGTCACCCAGGGCGACAAGGCGAGCTCGAAGGCGTTGCGCCTGGAGGTCTCGATGACCCGGGTCGGCGACGAGTGGAAGCTGTCCGGGATCGACAACGTGCCCCTCGTCGCGGCCGGTCAGTAAGAGCGTCACCTAGAACGGAGCCTCGTAGTGCCCCCCTCCCGTCGCCAGCCCCCTCGCAGCACTCCACCGGTGCGCCGCCCCCGGGTGGCCGGTCTGCGACGGCCCGCTTCCGCTTCCGAGGTGCCCGCCTCGGAAGCCTCCTCCACGGATGTGTCCGCGCCGGAGGTTTCCGCGCCGGAGGTCGTCTCCGAGGTCGACGAGACGCCGGTGGCGAAGCCGGCGCCGGTGCGGCGTCCGAGGCCTGCTCCTCGCCCCGCTCCTGTGGTCGAGCCTGAGGCCGTCGAGCCTGAGGTCGCCGAGCCTGCTTCGGCTGTTAAGGCCACTGAGCCCACTGAGTCCGTTGAGGACACTGCTGAGGTCGTAGAGACCCCCGAGGCGCCTTCGGAGGTCGAGGAGGCCCCAGAGGACTCTGACGCCCCTGAAGACGAGGTCGTCGCGAAGCCGAGTCCGCGGGCGAAGGCGCGTGCGGTCGCCGAGGAGAAGCCGGACGACATCGAAGAGGCCGAAGCCGAGGTCGCCGACGAGTCCTCCGAGACGAAGGCGAAGAAGCCGGGCTCCGGCAAGCTGATCCTGGCGGGCGCGCTGGTCGTCGTCGGGCTGCTGCTGGCCGCGACAGCGGTGCTGTTCAAGATCCAGGCCGACGACGTGTCCGGCTCGACGGACAACACGGCGCTGCTGGACGTCGCGAAGACAGCGCAGGTCAAGGACCAGGTCTCGAAGGCGACCGAGGCGCTGTTCTCGTACGACTACAAGAACATCTCGAAGACCGAGACCGCGGCGGGCGATCTGCTGGTCAACGACGAGGTGCGGGCGAAGTACAACCTGCTGATGGGCGAGGTCAAACGGCTGGCCCCGCAGCAGAAGATGGTCGTGACCTGCAAGGTCACCCGCAGCGCCGTCATCCGGCTGGAGGGCGACCGGGCCGACGTGATGGTGTTCGTCGACCAGAGCTCGACGCGGGCCGACACGAACAAGACCACCGCCGGGAGCGCGCAGCTGCACTTGAACGCGGAGCTGCAGGGTGACAAGTGGAAGATCACGGCGATGAACACCTACGCCGCTCCGCCGAACCCCGCGGCCTCCTCGGCCCCCGCCTCCGCGCCCCCCTCCAAGTAACCCCCGGATCGCGTTTAGCCCGCTAAACGCGATCCGGTGCCGTCACGCCCCTGTCGCCCGGACCTGCGTTTAGCCCCCTAATCGCGATCCGGCGCCACGCTCACCCGCGGGCCCGTGTCCGGTCCGTGAAGGCCTCCTTGAGGGACTCAGAGTCACTCAAGG
>NZ_JBHXJK010000061.1:0-51297 GCF_042723255.1 Amycolatopsis thailandensis | reverse complement strand
GGTGCCAGGTCGGAGGGCGAAGTCCGTGAAGGCCTCCTTCCCTACTTTCAGGGTAGGGAAGGAGGCCTTCACGGACTGGTGCAGGTCATCGCCTTCCTCCGGGTGTGGCCCCGGCGGGGTGCGTCGGCGACAGCCACTTTCGCAACCTTCACCGTTGCGAAAGTCGCTTTCGCGACGCTGGGCGCCGGACCGTACTGGGTCGCACGGGGGCGTTCGCGATCCGCCGGTCGACTTCCCCGTTCCCAATGTCGCATTCGAGACGCTCAGCGACACAAATGCGACATTGGGAACACCGCCGCCGAGACCACGTGGCTGTCCGGGACTTGCCGCCCGAAGAGTCGTTCTCCGCGATCCGATGGAACCGATCCGGCTTATGTGACATCCTAACCCAAAGTGCCACATCCACTCGGGCGACAAGCGTCCGGGAAGCAAGGGGGCGGATCGATGGTGCCAACCGGGCCGGGGTTCTTCGTGCGACCGGAAGCGGTGGACGGCCTCGCCGGCCTCGTGCGCAGACAAGGGGACGGGGCGGGCGACTTCCGCCAGGCGTTCCGCAACACCATCGTCCACGGCGGCCGCACCAATGACGACGGCGAGGGGCTGCTCGCGCGGATCTGGCCGAAGCTGGACGGCTGGCAGCACGACACGAGGAATCACCTCGGTATCGCGTTCGGCTCGGGCGTCTCCGCCGGCGACACCCTCCACTGCACGGCCGTCTGGTACCGCGACACCGAACGCGCCACGGCGGAAGAACTGGACCGGAAACTCCAGGAGATCAAGGTCGAACGCGTCGGCCGGGACGAGGTCCGCGATCCGTCTTCCGCGGGAACGTTCCGGGAAGTGGCACCCGTGGACTACCCGGGCCCGAGCCCGGAGAAGATCGACAACCCGGATTGGTGGCCGGTCAAGGCTCAGGAAGCGGCCGAGGAGATTCTCGACCTCGGCGGCACCTTGGGCGACGTGGCGGGGTTCGTCGAAGACATCACCGGCGTGGACATCTTCGGCCTGGCCGCCCGCGCCGTGATCGGCGACTGGAAAGCGTTGCAGGAGCAGGCGGTCCTCTTTCGCGACACCGAATCCGGGTTCGCCGGTATCGCCGCCAACATCAACCAGGGCCGCTACGGCATTCAGGACCAATGGATCGGCCGGGCGGCCGACGCCGCCAAGGACTGGCTCGACAAGTATCACGAGGCCTGCCTGGACCTGTCCGGCTACTGCGGAGCAGCCGGCGACGCCATCGAGGGCCTGGCCAGAGCGGCGTACCACCTGATGCAGGATCTCAAGCACGGCCTGGGTGTCCTGATCGAGATCCTGCTGCTGATCTACACCAAAGGCGCGATAGCGGCCGCGAAATCCGGCCAGAAAGTCGTCGGGTTCATTCTCGACGTCATCGACGCCCTCGCCGAGGGCAAAAAGCTGTTCGGGCTCTTCGGCGGCGACGTCAAGCAACTTCTCGCACTCATCGCGGCCGCCGTAGACCAAACAGGCGTCATTCGCACCACCATCAGCGCCATCTTGGCGCTGGCACACCAATTCGAACTCGGCTGGGGCATCGTCGACGCGACCCGCGCCACCGCGCGCACCACCGAACTTCCCAGCTGGCCCTTCACCTACGACCATCCGCACGCGAACTGCGGACAGGGGGCCCGGCTATGACACACCTCGATCCCGCGGACAACCCCGGCTGGCCCACAGCCCGGCACAACATGCTGCGGCTGCTGGCCGCTTCCGGGAAGGGGGCCGGGGCCGATTTCGCCAAGGACGTCCTGGCCGGGACCCGGCGACCACACGAACTGCTGGCGCACCGGCCCGTCACCGACGAACTCGCCGAGCAGGGCGCGGCCTTCCGGCGGCTGCTCGACAAGATCCCACCGGCCGAACTCCGGGAATTGCGCGCGTTTGCCCAGGACGCGGTGCGTCGCGAGGTCGAAGAACTGGCAAGCCTGGACATCGAAGCCGCCGAAGCGGAACTGCGTGCCGCGTCCGGGCCACCGCGGGAATCCCGGCCGGACGAACGGCGCGACGAGGACGACGACTGGTTCGACCGGCCGTACATGGAGGACCTCTGACGACGGAGGTCACCTCTTGGACCCGAGACACGAAGAAGGCCCAGGCCGGGTGACCTGGGCCTTCTTACTCCCCTGCTTGGACGGTGCTACGAGGCGGCTCGCTCGGCGGCGCTGCGTTCCACGCAGAACTCGTTGCCTTCCGGGTCCGTGAGCGTGACCCAGCCGGTGCCGTCCGGGCGGCGGTGGTCCTCGAAGAGCTTCGCGCCGGCACCGATCAGCCTGTCGACCTCTTCGTCGCGGGTGCGATCCCGAGGTTGCAGATCGAGGTGTACGCGGTTCTTCACCGCTTTGCCCTCGGGCACCCGGATGAACAGCATCGTCGGCTGCCCCTCGGCGATCAGCGACACCTCGGGGTCGCCAGGCTCGTCCTCGACGCGCATCGGACGGCCGACCGCCATCGACCAGAACTGTGCCAGCTCGTACGGATCACCGGTGGTATCGAAGGTGATGTTGTGAATACTCGCGACCATCGCACTCTCCAAAGTGGATGAATGCGCCCCAAAGTCACGGCAGGTCAGCGGTGCCGACGGTGAGGCGCGGGCTTCTCGTGTGGGAACATCTCGACCGCACCTCCTCTCGTCGAAAGGCTGACCACGTGATCATCCCATCCCCCGGTCGGATCGGGCAACCGAAAAGGAAGCGCTGACGATGAGATTGGCCGCCGCGGAGATCGGGTTCTTCGAGGATCACGAAGACGAAGAGGCCCTTGAAGTGGGCGTTGCCGGGGTGGACGAGTCCGGTACGCCGAGATCGTTCTCCTTTCAGCGATCCACGTACGAACCGGATGAGCAGGAAATCCGGTCCGGAATGGATTCCTACAACGTTTCCACCGAGCGAGGCTTGACCGTCTACGGCTGCCTGCGCGGTGTCCGGCTCTCCGGAATGGTTCTCACGCTCGAATTCTCCGCCGAGGATGCGGAGATCCTCGAGATCTCGACGCCCGTCGAAGTGAACCTGACCGAAGCACGGGTGGACGAGGAAAACCTCTCTCGAAAGCTTCGTGAGATTCTGGATTGGGGTTCTCCTGAGAAGCGGCCGGATTTGGCCGGCCTGAACATCCCCGCACGGTGACGCGTCGGCCGGTCACGCCTCGGTGATCGCGGCCGGCGGGTGCTCGGCGGCCGTCACCGAGCGCAGCCCCGCCGGTGGCGGGCCGAGCTCGGTGGCGGTGCCCGCGGCGGCATAGACGAAGCTGTCCGGCCGCACGGCGAGGCTGCGCGATCGGTGGGTGCGCAGCCAAGCGAGGAGCGTGCCGTCGACATCGACCACAGCACCGCTCCGCGGCCGCGTTCCCGGCGGCAGGACGGTCAGGCCGGCGGCTCCGGCCGCGGTCCAGCCGGT
Source organism: Amycolatopsis thailandensis (assembly GCF_042723255.1). Lineage (NCBI taxonomy): Bacteria > Bacillati > Actinomycetota > Actinomycetes > Pseudonocardiales > Pseudonocardiaceae > Amycolatopsis > Amycolatopsis thailandensis. Next base: position 47,887 of record NZ_JBHXJK010000061.1, on the reverse strand, counting down.
CGCCGGGACGACAGCGCTGGTGTGCAGCACCGTCCAGCGCCCGGCGAGGACGTCGTCGAGCCTGCGCCGGGCGCCGTTTCCGTCGAGCACCCACGGCTGGGGCAGTTTGCGGCCGATGGCCGAGGTGCCGTCGCCGAAGAAGCCGCGCGGATAACGCGCTTCGGGCAGCCAAGCCAGCTTCACCAGCGCCCGGCGGATCAGGGGCAGTCGTGCCAGGGAGCGCAGCAGGGTGTCGCGCACGCGGCAGGCCAGGGGACGGCGTTCGGTGATGATCCGGCCCAAGAGCACGGCGCGACGGGTCACTTCGCGCACATGGGGTTTGCGCTCGATCTCGTAGGAGTCCAAGACCGTGTCGGGCAGTTCACCGCGAAGGACGGCGGTGAGTTTCCAGCACAGGTTGGCCGCGTCGCGTACGCCGGCGGCCATGCCCTGGCCGATCCACGGCGGCATCGCGTGGGCCGCGTCGCCGGCGAGGAAGACCCGGCCGCTGCGCCATCGGGCGGCGGCGCGGACGTGGTGGCTGTAGACCACCGCCCGGAGGATCGACACCTGCTCGGACGTGATGCCCTGGCGGTTCAGCAGGCGCCACACGGCGGCGTCGCCGACGAGTTCGTGTTCGTCCTCGCCGGGCAGTACGGGGAATTCCCAGCGGTGATGGCCCAGTGGTGTCGGGCAGTCCACGGCGGGGCGGCGCGGGTCGCAGTGGAAGCGCAGCCGGTCGTGGTCGGGCCACTCGCGCTTGACCTCGGTGTCGACGACGACCCAGCGGGTTTCGTACGTGCGGCCATCGAAGCCGATGCCGAGCTGGCCTCGGGTGGGGCTGGAACCCCCGTCCGCGGCGATGACCCAGGAGGCGTGGACGCGTTCGAGGCGCTCGCCGCCTTCCCCTGCCAGCAGGAGTTCGGCGCCGTCGCCGTCCTGGCGCACACGCAAGCACTCGTGCGCCGTCAGCAGTTCGACGTTCGGGAACCGCGCGACACCCTCGCGCAACGTGGCTTCCAGTGCGGGCTGGTAGATGAACAGCTGAGGCGGATAGCCATGTCCCGCGGGGTCGAAGACGGCGGACAGGAACGACCGGCCGAGATGGTCGACGAAGTCGATCGGCAGCCCGGCCAGCATGTCCCGCTGCAGCTCCTCGGCCAGACCGGTCTGCTGCCAGACGCGCAGGACCTCCTCGTCGGTGGAGATGGCGCGGGCGCGGGTGTAGATCTCGGCGTCGCGTTCGACCACGACCACGTTCAGGCCCTGCGCGCCGAGCAGGTTCGCGGCGGTGACCCCGGTGGGCCCGTACCCGATGATGGCAACGTCGTAATGGGGGATCTGGGACACGTCGTCGTGACTCCTCGGCTGTGGGGGCGGGTTGGTGCGGACGGCGGTCAGCGGCGGGAGCCCAGCGCGGTGGAGGACAGGGCGGGAACGGTGTCCTCTCGCTCGCGCAAGGACCGGACCGTGGCCTGGAACCGCGACATGAGGGCGATGACGTCGTTGCCGACGGTGGTGTGTCCCCAGATCGAGATGCCCTCGTAGGTGGCGGGTTCCCAGGTCCGCTCCCGTTCGGGGGTGACGACTACCGGGTTCCAGCCGACCTCCAGCTCGAATCCCGACGGGGTGACGCAGTAGTAGGACAGCTCACGGTCGTTGGTGTGCTGACCGACCGACCAGGCCATGGCGAAGCCGAGGTCGGTGACCCGGTGAAAGCCGGCCAGCAGGTCTTCCAGGGTCGCCAGCTCGATGTTGACGTGCTGCACCGAGGTGCGGATGGGGTCGAGGGCCAGTCCGGCGACGTTGGCCAAGGCGATGGAATGGTGGCGCTGCCCGCTGCGCAGGAACCGGATGTTCAGCCTGGCCGGGCCGACGCGTTCGACGATCCGGTCCGACAGGCGCAGGTCGAGCAGGTTGTTCCAGTAGGTGTGCAGCTGCTCGGGGCGGGTGGTGGTGATCGCCAGATGACCCATGCCGGAGCGCCCGGTGACGAACGCGGTGTTGCGCATCCGCAACGGCGCGGTGGTGGTGCGGGCGCGGGTGAAGATCTCGGTGGCGATGCCTTTCGGGCCGGGGAACCGCCACAGCCGCTCCACCCCGCGCAGCGCGGCCTCCTCGGCGGTGCCCTCGGTGACGGGCAGGCCCGCGGCGGTGACACGTCCCAGTACGACTTCGAAGGTCTCGTGGTCGTCGATCTCCCAGCCCGCGGCGGTGACGTCCTCGGCGGGGCCTCGCTCGATGAGGAACCGGCATTCACGGTCGTCGAGGCGCAGGCGCAGGGTGTCGCGGGTGAGTTCGTCGACGTGCAGACCGATCGCGTCGGCCCCGAAACGGTTCCAGTCGGTCAGCCGTCGCGACTGCACGACCACGTAGCCCAGCCGGGCGGCGCCGAAAATGTCCGGGCGGCTCTCTCGTTGCTCGGCGATGGTGGTCATGCCGCGCCTCCGTCGAGCCAGTCCAGCAGCAGCCGGTTGAACCGGTGAGCCTGTTCGTACTGCGCCCAGTGCCCGGTGCGGGCGAACAGGTGCAGATCGCAATCGGGCATGGTGCGCGCCAGCCACGGTCCGCCCGCCGGACGATTGACCTTGTCGTGCGTGCCCCAGACGACCAGGGTGGGCACCTCACAGCGCGCGACCCGGGCCCGGTCACGGGTGAAATCCATCCGCCACAGCGTGCGCAGCGCCCCGCGTCCGGACGGGCGGCGCAGCGGCGGATTCGCCACCACCTCCGGGTCCACACTGGCCCGGTAACGCAGGTCGATCAGCTCGTCGGGCACGCTGGAGGCGTCGAACACGAGCTGGCCGCGGATGAACGAGTCCAGCTTCGCCCGGGACGGGCCGTCGCCGCCGTAGTAGCCCAGCAAAGCGGACAATCCTTTGGTGGGCGGTCGACGCGTGGAGCCGATGCCACCGGGACCCATCAGCACGAGCTTCTCCACCCGGTCCGGCCGGTCGAGCGCCAGCCGCAGCGCCGCCGCGCCCCCGTAGGAGTTACCCACCAGGTGCGCCCTTTCCACGTCCAGGGCGTCGAGCAGCCCGCGCACGAAGATCGCGAGGTCACCGAAAGGGTCGGACTGGTCCAGTTCCTTCGACGACCGTCCGTAGCCGGGCATGTCCGGGACCAGCACCCGGTAGCCCGCCGCCGCGAGCACATCGATGTTGCGCACGTAATTGGAAGCCCCGGTCGCTCCCGGGCCTCCCCCGTGCAGCAGAACCATCGCGGCCGGTCGCGTCGCACCGCCCTCGGAGACGGCTTCGGTCAAGAAGATGTCGCGGGCGCCCACCCGGATGGTGCTCTCCACGCGCCGGGGCATGGGGCCTCCTCGTTAATGTAGTGATCACTACAATTGGAATGAGCACTACGGTAAGATGGAGTGCGAAAAGAGTCAAGGACACCCGAAAACACCCAGCTCAGGAGGAAAAGATGACCGGCCGGATCGACGTCCACCAGCACCTCGTGCCCCCGCCCTACCGCGACGCGCTACGAGCCGCGGGCATCACCGAGGTCGGCGGCCGGGCACTGCCGGATTGGAGTCCCGAAACCGCTCAGGCGTTGATGGACGAGGCCGGCATCGCCACCGGCGTGCTGTCGGTGTCCGCGCCCGGCACCACTTTTCTCGACGATCCCGCCGCCGCGGTGAGGCTTGCCAGGGAAGTCAACGAGTACGGCGCCGAGCTGGTCGAACGAAACCCGGACAGGTTCGGCCATTTCGCCACCGTGCCGCTGCCCGACGTCGAAGCCGCGACGGCCGAGGCCACCCACGCTCTCGACACCTTGCACGCCGACGGTGTCGTGCTGCTCGCCAACTCCCGCGGCACCTATCTCGGCGAAGAGGGGCAAGATCAGCTGTTCGCCGCGCTCGACGAGCGCCAGGCGGTGGTGTTCGTGCACCCGGCCGAGCTACCCGGCCCGGCCGTTCCCGGTGTCGCGCCGTTCGCCGCGGATTTCCTGCTCGACACCACCCGCGCCGCCTACCTGCTGGTCCGCAACGGGATCGTGCGCCGCTACCCGAACATCCGCTTCGTGCTCTCCCACGCCGGCGGGTTCGTGCCCTACGCGGCACACCGGCTGGCCATGGGCATGGCCAACGACGGCCACAGCTTCCCCGATGCCCTCACCGACCTGCGCAGTTTCTACTTCGACACCGCGCTTTCGGCCAGCCCCAGCGCCCTGCCCGCGCTACTGGCCTTCGCCCGGCCCGAACGCATCCTCTTCGGCAGCGACTGGCCCTTCGCCACGGACATGGTCGTGCACTACTTCGCCAAGGGCCTGGAACAACACCTGGAGCACACGCCCTTCGGCGCCACGATCGAAGCCGCCATCGACCACGGCAACGCCGCCGCCCTGTTCCCCCGGCTCGCCCGTCAGACCGTGCCGGTCACCCCCGCTGGCCGGGCGAAAGCCCTGCGCGGCGAGATCAAGAGCCGTGCCGTCGGCGCCCTGTTCAAGCTCGCCGCCACTTCCGCGCGCGGCTGATCACACCTCGGGCCGGCCGCGAAGCCGTGCGACGGCGTCGATCAAGGCGTGGGCGTGCAGCTCGAACAGGCCGAGGAGATCGACCTCCTCACCACCGATCTGATAGGCGATGAACAACCCGTCGGCCGCCGCCAGCGCGTAGAGCGACAACAGTTCGACCTGCTCCGGCCCGAGCTCGGGAGCGAGTTCGGTGATCGCGGCCGACACCCGCTCCCGCGCTTCCTGACGAACCCGCAAGAACACCGTGCGGGCCGTCGGCTGCTCCGGGCGGCGCTCCAGCGCCAGCATCAATCCCAGCCGGAGAAAGTCGGGAGACTCCAGCAACGACCGGGCCACCTGCGCCGCCAGGCCCCTCACGCGCTGCCGCTCCCGCGCGGCCGGGTCGGCCACGTCGTCGGCGTCGGGCAGGACCATGGCGCCCAGCCAGGAACCGAAACTCCGCTCGATCACCGCGGCGATCAGCTCGTCCTTGTCCTTGAAGTGCCAATAGATCGAGCTCGCCGGCAGGCCACACCGGGCACTGACCAACTTGATGCTGGTGCCCTCGTAGCCGCGTTCCCCGGCGATCTCGACCGCGGCGTCCAGGATCCGTCGCCGGGACTCCTCGCCGTTGGCCCGGCGCCGCCGCACGCCCCGGTCACTGACCACCCCGGACCACTCCTATCTCCGAACAGCGCGATCGATGCACCAGCCAGATTACGGCCCCGGCAGGCCACCGCACGCCACCCGCCACACCCGTCCCGGCGCGAACGCCGTCATCCCGGGCGTCAAGCGCCGGGTACCTCGGCCAAGGTCGGCAGGGAGGGATGCGCTCCGTGCCGCGTCACGACGACAGCGGCCACTTTCGCCGCGAAACCGCAAGCCGCCACCACCTCCGCGGTCGTCGGCTCACCGGGAATTCCCGCGAGCCGGGCAGCGAGCGCTCCGACGAACGAATCTCCCGCGGCGGTGGTGTCCACCGCCCGTACCGCGACGGCCGGGACGTGCGCGGACGACGACGCGTCGAGGACGGCGCAGCCCCCGGCCCCCAGCGTCACGATCACCCACCGGCATCCCGCGGCGAACAGCCCGGCACCACCGCGCCGCAAACCGTTGTCGTCGAACGGATCCTGGCCGGTGAGCTGACGGAACTCGATTTCGTTCGCCACCACCACATCGCTGACCGGCAGCAATTTCCAGGCCACGTCGCCGGCGGGCGCGGTGTTGAGCACGGTCAGCACGCCACGCGAGCGAGCAGCCGCGAAAGCGCGTTCCGTCGCGTCCGCCGCCGCCTCCAGCTGGCCCGCGACGACCCGGAGCCCCGGCAGTTCGCGGATCGCCGCTTCGGCCACCACCGCTGGGATGTCGGCGTTCGCCCCGGACACGACGACGATCGAGTTGACGCCCTCCTCGTCGACGGTGATCGCCGCCCTCCCGGTGGGCGACGCGGACCTTCCCACATGGGTCACGTCGGCACCCTCGGCGCGCAGCGCTTCCAGGTACTCGTCGCCGTCCTCGTCCTCGCCGACGCAGCCGATCACGGCCACTTCCGCGCCGAGCCGGGCGGCGGCGACCGCCTGGTTGCCACCCTTCCCGCCCAGCTCCCGGCTCGCCGAAAAACCCATCAGGGTCTCCCCCGGCTCCGGGATGCGCGGCGCCTGGACGATGTGATCGACGTTGAGCGACGCGACCACCGCCACCGCGCGGCTCATGCGGTCAGCCACCGGGCCGGGACGTCTTTCATCAGCCGGGTCACGGCTTCGGCCGCCACGCCTTCGGCTTCGAGCAGATCGGCGAAGATCGTCGGCACGAACACGAGCCCGTTCCCGCCGTTGTGCGTCCACATCTGCTTCAGGAACAGGTCGTGCGACAACATGATCTGGTCCCCGAAGCCCTCGTGCACCCACCTCGCCACGGCGCGAGCGGTCTGCGAAACCGTCGGCGCGACGCCTTCGCCGGGGAACGAGATGTCGAGGCCGATCATGTCGAACTCCAGCAGCACGCCGCGTTCGAGAAGCCCACGCTGGTATCCCGGGTCGTCGCCGGACGGATCGCTGTGCGCCAAGGCCACTTTGGCCGGAAGCGCACCGCATTCCTCCAGCACGAGGTCGAGCACCTCGTGCCCGCGGCGCTGCCAGCCCGGCATGTGGATGTTCAGCCCCACGGCGGGCCGCTCCGCCTGCGCGAGCGCCGCGGCCCGCAAGGAGGCCCGCTCACCGTCGGTGAAGAACGGCGAAACACCGACCTCGCCGATGACACCGGCCCGGATCCCCGTGTCGCCCACGCCCTCGTCCAGTTCGGCGAGGATGCGCTCGGTCTGGGCGTCGACGGTGACCGCGGTGATGCGCTCCCCCTCGAACTTCTCCAGATACGCGCCGGTGCCCATGACGACGGTGACCCCGGTGGCCTCGGCCACCGCCGCCAAGGCGAGCGGATCCCGGCCGATCGCCGCGCTTCCGGTCGCGTCGACCACCGTGCCGCCGCCCGCCGCGGCGAACGCGGTCACCTCGCGCACGACGCTCGCGTGATCCTTGACAGCCACGTTGTCGTTGCAGCAGTAGGGATCCTGCCGAAGCAGGAACTGCAAGCCCGGCCCCACTTCCGCCTCGACGAGCCGCCGCGTGGCGGCATAGGAGGGTTCGGCGACCGCGGAGGAGAGATCGTTGAAGAGATGCTCGTGCGGCAGCACGAGCCCGAGGTCGGCCGCGTCGACCGCACCGAGAACGCCGCGCACCTCAGCCACGGCGCACCTCGGCGGGCTGGGCGAGGACAGCCGGTTCGGCCGTGTGCCGGGAGGGGATCATCGCGATCGCCGCGGCCGCCAGTGCCACGACCGCGCCGATGACGGTGACCAGGTGCAGGCTGGACCCCGCCGCGGGAGCGACGATTTCGAGCAGCAGCGAGCCGATGAGCTGACCGGCCGTGGAAGCGAGCCCCAGCAGCAGGAGTCCCAGACCGCGCACCAGCAAGGCCATCAGCGCGATCGACAGGAGGCCGAGCGGTCCGCCGAAGTACATCCACCAGGTGCCCGGCAACGCGAAATGCGCGCCCGCGACCGCCATCCGCACCACGTACACCAGGCCGAGCGCCACGAAGCCGATGAGGAAGTTCCAGGTGATGGAAATGAACATCGAGCCGGACAGCAGGCCGATCTCGGAGTTGCCGGCGGGCTGCCAGCCGGCGAGCAGGCCACCGACGAACGGCATGATCGCCAGCGCGATCATGTGCGGCGCCGACCAGTTCGGGGACACCACCAGCACCGTGGCGCAGATGGCCAGGATCGCCCCGGCCACGCGCGGCGCGCTCATCGCCTGTTTGAACGGGACGCCGATGCCGAGGCGGTCGCACACCACACCGGAGATGACCATGCCGGAGATCAGCGAAGTCTGGAAGATCGCCACCCCGAGGAAACCCACCGTGACGCCTTCGGAGAGCACGATCACCGCGCCGCACAACCCGGCGAAGAAGTTCCACCGCGGGATCTCGCCGCGCACCAGCTGACCGGGCAGCCGGAGGAACGCGTCCCGCGTCCGGGCGCGCGCCAGCACGATGATCAGCATCAGCACCAGGCCGGTGCCGAAGGACACCAGCGCGGCGGCGTGCCCGTCGGCGAGCGCGGTGCCGAGATGTCCGTTGACGAGCGACTGCAACGGGCCGAGCATCCCGGCGAAGACGGTCGCGATGGTCAGGACGACGGCCGAAGCCGCGCGGCCGGTGGTTGACGTACTCATCGAATCCTCCTTGATCCCGAGTGCGCGCGGCTCAGATTTCGCGTCCGGCGAGCCAGGTCATCGCCTGCGCGAAAAGCTTGCGGTAGCCGTCCCAGCTCATGAACTCCTCCGGAGCCCAGTGCGGGGAGATGTCCGAGGTGAACGCGAGGGTGCGGCCGCGGCCGACCTGACGCGCGGCCAGCATGACGTCACCCTCGACGGTGGCGAGCAACTCCGCGTCCGGCTTCAGCGTGGTGTGCTGGTATCCCAGCAGGATCGGCCAGTCCTGATCGAGGCCGGCGACCACCGGGTGACCGGACCGCACGACGTGGGCACGGACGCCCTCCGGCGTCTCGACGCGGTCGTCGTACGGGTCGATGTCGACCGGGAGGATCTCCTCGATCGGCGTCCGGTGGTAGTTGGCCTTGCCCTCGAAGCCCTGGAAGCTCAGGTAGCCGCCCGCCATCATCAGGCCGCCGCCGTTCGTCACCCACTCGCGCAGCAGTTTGAGCCGGTTGGGCGTCGGACGGCCACGGGTGAAGGTGTCCGGGTGCAGCAGCAGCGTGTTGGAGCCGACGTCGGAGAGCAGGACGACGTCGTAGGCATCGAGTTCCTCCAGCGTCTGCGGGAATTTCTCGGCCACGTCGTGCGAACGCAGGTGTGTCACCTCGACCCCTTCCGCGGCGAGCGCCGCCAGCAGCCGGTCGCACCCGATCTCCACCTGCGTGTGCGCGAACGGGTCGTATCCCTTGTGGTCGATCGTCGCACTGACCCACGACTCCCCGGCTAGCAGGACCTTGACCATCGACGACTCCTTCGAGCGAAAAGCGTTAGCGTTTGTTGCGCAACATAGCGCAACGCGGTCAATATAAGATGCGGTCGCAGTCGCCGTCAACGCTCAACGGGGAGGAGCCGGATGTCGCTGGCGAAGGTGGCCCGGGAGGCCGGAGTGGCCGTGTCGACGGTGTCGAGGTACGTCAAGGGGGAGCTCAACGTCGCCTCCGAGACGGCCCGGCGCATCGACGCCGCCCTGTCGGCCCAAGGGCATCCGCCCGTGCGGAAACAGGTGACCGGCCTCAGCCTCGGCCTGGTGGTCCCGTCGCTGGACAACCCGTACTTCTCCACGCTGGCGGACGCGGTGGTCGACGCCGCCGCGACGGACGGCATCGACGTGCTCACCGCGCTCACCGGGTCGTCGCCGTCACGGGAGCGCGCCGCCGTCGAACGCCTGACGCGGGTGCCGGACGTGGGCGGGCTGGTCTACCTGGGGATGAACAACACCAACGAAGCCTTCGCGAGCCGCCTCGCGGGCGATGTCCCGGTGGTCTTCCTCGACGAGTACGTCGAAGCCACCGGACCGCGGATCGCGCACGTCACCGCGAACGGTTTCGGTGGGGCCTATCAGGCGACCACCCACCTGATCTCCCAGGGCCACCGGCGGATCGCCCATGTCGGCGGACCGGCCGGGCTGCGCACGGCCGACCAGCGCGAGGCCGGATACCGGGCGGCCCTGAAGACACACGGGGTCGACGTCGACGAGTCGATGATCGTGCGCGGCGCCTTCAGCTCGGCGTTCGGCATGAACTTCTTCGCGCACATGGCGCGGGCCGGCGCGGCGCCGACGGCCGTGTTCACCGCCAGCGACATCGCCGCGGTAGGCCTGCTCGAAGCGGCCCGCCGCGCCGGGGTGACGGTGCCGGGCGACCTTTCGGTGATCGGCTGCGACGGAATCACCCTCGGTGAATGGACGTCGCCGAGGCTGACCACCGTCGCCCAGCCGACGGAGCAGATGGCCCGCAAAGCGGTCGACGAGATCACCCGCCTCGCGGCCGGCCACGCCCCCGCCGACCACGTGCTCTCCATGCGACTCGTCGTCCGCGAATCGACCCTGGAGTACCCCTCATGACCGACGAAGCCCTCGCGCTGCTGCGCGACCTGGTCCGCCGAGACACCACCTCCGGCGACAGCGCCGCGCAGGCCGCCGCGCAGGAACTGGCCGTTTCCTACGCCACCGCCACCGCGGGCGTTCGCGTGCTGCGACGCTCCACCACCGGGCGACCTTGGGTACTGGTCGGCACCGGCTCCGGCGACGGGGTGTTGTTCGTGTGTCACATCGACACCGTCCCCGTCGGCTCCCCCGCGCTCTGGGACCGCGACCCGTTCTCCGCGGACGTCGACGAGGAGTTCTTGCACGGCCGCGGCAGCGTCGACATGAAGGGCGGGCTGGTCGCCGCCTTGGCCGCGTTGCGCAACGCCGCGGAAGCCGGTGCCGACGCGCAGGTCCTCATCACCAGCGACGAAGAGATCGGCTGCCGCGGCGCGATCGAAGCTTCGGCCTCGCTGGATCTGTCGCCGCGGATCGTGGTGGTGCCGGAGGCGACCCGGAACCGCGTCTCACTCGGACATCGCGGAGCGACCTGGCTGCGGCTCACCGCGCAGGGGAAGGCGGCCCACGGCTCCACGCCCCAGCTCGGCCGCAACGCGATCCGGTTGCTCGCCGACCGGGCCCTCGGCGCCCTCGATTCCCTTCCCTTGGCCGCGGACGATTATCTGGGCGAGGAAACCGTCAACGTCGGCACCTTCGAGGGCGGGACCGCGACGAACATCGTGCCCGCGTCGGCTGTTCTGACGCTGGACGTGCGCACTGTGGACGGTGGAGCCCAAGCGATCGCCTGGGCCTCCTCGCTCGATCCGGCCATCACCTCCGAGGTGGATCTCGATCTGCCCGCCGTCCGGACCGCGCACCTGCCCGAGCTTCTCTCCGGCCAGGTCACCGCGCCCGCCGCCACCTATTTCACCGACGCTTCGGCTTTGGCCGGGTCGGTGACCGGAGCCCCGATCGTGATCTGGGGGCCGGGAGATCCCCGGCAGATGCACGCGGCGAACGAAAAGCTGGAACTGGAATCCTTCGAGCAGGCTACGCGCAACTACGTCGAGCTGGTCCTGTCCGCCGCCCGCTGATCACCGGCGAACCCGGCCTCTGGACACGAAGGCGCCCAGGCCGCGCGGCCCTGTGTAACGCCCGCCGCCATAACGGTGACCGTGTGGATTTTGTTGCGTTAGGTGACCCGAAATCCACACAGTCCCGCGTGACCGGTCCGGTCGCGACGGTCGGAGGCATGAGGGTGTGTGGAAATAGGGACGTTGAACCTCCCTATTTCCACACACCCCCCTCACCCTGGACCGCGACTTCGACAGCGTCCGGGCTGATGAGGTCCGCGAACCCGATGACGGACCCCTTACCTCGCCTGAGCAGTGAATCGACGAGGGCCAGGGGTCGGATCAGGTGCGGGTGCAGGTGATCACCCGATGCCAGGTGGCATCCCTCAGGACGACTCTGATCACTACCGACGAGGCAGTGAGTTCCTGAAGGAGAGCCACCATGATGCACAGCAACGACGTTCTTCTCACCGGCGTGCTGGCCGAGGTCGACTACCGGACCGAGCAGATGCTCAAGGCAGGCCGCGGCGCGTGGATCGAACGGGCACGACGGGTGGGTAAACGGCTCCGCACACCCCGCACCCAGACCCGGCCCTCGGTTCATTAGCGCCGAGGGTCACGGGACGACCGGAGCGGGGTTCCGGGCCCTCGTTGCCGGCGGCGCGGACATCGCCTCGCCGATCTGTGCGGCCTGCCTGCCGAAGAACCAGACCGCAGGAGCTCCGGGCGTTGCGGAACCCGCGGCAAAGGCGTTCCGAAGAGCCTCGGAAAACAGCGGCGCGGGCACCGCTGGTCGCCATCCCGAGGGCGGGCGACCTGATCGGTGAGATGCGCGTCGAGATGGGGGCGGGCGTTCACCGATGCGTGCCCACGGGTGTCCACGCGATCTCTGTGGACGGCTCTATAGTGGTACTGACCTGCGTGAGTCCGGAAGCCGGGTGTCTGGTGTCCACCAGTGGACTCGCCGTGGCTTGCGGGGGCTCATTCTGGTTCTCGCAGTTGCGGGGGATTTAACGGTAGCGGGGGTTGGAGGCATCATGGCCATGTACGTCATCACGCGGCGCGCGTTGTCGCATGCCTCGGTCCGGTGCCGTGTCGTGTCTTCTCCGCCCGTGAGTGGGGGCGGTGAGGGTCCTGAAGCCCTTCTGCGTGGTTGCGGTGGAGCACAGGGACTTGCGGTCTAGCTGGAACTAGCCCGCACACTCAGGCGAGGCCTCGAGCGTAGTTTTCGCTCGAGGCCTTCGTCGTGTCTATGGGGACTCCGCCGAGTGGGCGTAGACATCGTTTGAGTCGCGGGGTCTTCTCATGTGCGTGCGCGTGCGGGACGATTTTCACGTTCCGGTCCCACCCCGGGATGTCGCCGACAGGGCCGTGGTTCCAGCCGCATCAGCCCGACCGGTGAGTGCTCGTAAATCCGCAACCACGAAACGCACCATCCTCGCCCGCCCCTTCTCAAGATCGGGGCGGGCAGGCGCGTTTCCTCGCAGAGGGGCACAACAACATGGCGTTGACAACGGTGAGACCGCCCTCCAGAGGCGGCGCCGTCCCGGCCGCGGTCAGACTGACCTGGCCGGAGGCCTTCGTGATCACGTTGGCCGTCGGCCTGACCATCTTCCTCAACGTGCACGACCACACGCCGATCGTCGCGGCCGCGGGCATCGCGGCGGGCGTGATGGTGGTGTTCGTCGCCGTCCTCGCGGTCCCGCGCGGCATCGGCGAGATCGCGAAGAACCTGCGCTTCCTGCGCTCGGCGGCGGACGAACTGGCCCGCCTGCACCAGGAGCGGGAGGGCGGGCGATGACCGTGACCAGCCCAGGCGAGCAGCAGCTCGTCTTCGAAGCAGGCGACGCGACCGAATTCCGGGCCCTGATGGGGCGGATCCTCGACACGTCTCCGTTGAGCTGCGGCCAGATCTCCATCAAGACCGGCATGCCTCGCTCCACCGCCTACAGCCTGCCCGACACCAAACGACCCGGTCTCCCGAGCAACCCCGATCAGGTCGAAGCCTTCGTCAAGGCCTGTGGCCTGACCCCCATCCAGATCGATCTCGTGAAAGACCTCTGGCACAAGCTGCACCGGGAAGCCGAAAACACCCGCGCCGGCAGCGACAAGCCGGTCAGCGCCGAGCCCGCGCCCCCGGTGGGCGGGGCCTACGCCGCCGGCGCCGACTTCCTCGACGGCGGCGGTTACTCGAACACCTACGGATACGGATATGGATACGAACAGGGGTACGGTCCGTACCTCGACGAGGAAGCCTCTCCGCTGCGGTATCTCAGCAGAACGGGCACGATTCCCAAGCCACCGTATGCACGCAGGAACACCAGCTGGACCGAGCTGCTGCACTACGTCCTGGGTGACGAACGCCGGACCCGGCACGCGGTAATGCTGCTGATCCCGGTCACGCTGCTGCTGCTCGGCATCGTGTGCGCGCTGGTGTTCCTCGCGGTCAAGATGCCCACCGCCACACCGCTGGTCGTGGCCGGGCTGCTCTCCCCGCTCCTGGTCGCTCTCCGCAGGAGCGGCCGGAAAACGAAGAAGAAGATCGACGACTAGAACCAGAACCCGGTGAAAGTCGAGGGGCCCCGCCAGCCGATGTGCTGCCGGGGCCCGTCGACGTTCAGCCGGTTGTGGTGAAACCAGCTCAGCGGATCGTTTCCGAACACCTCGGGCGAGTGCCGGCACGATTTCCTGCCGTGGGTGCAGGATCCGCAGCTCGCGTCGCCGATGGTTCTCCCCGCCACTGGTGCATCAGGCGGTCGGGCCGTTCCTGGTCATCACGCTTCCTTGTGCCACGGCACTGAGCGTCGTGGTCCCGTCCTGGCCGATCACGTGGAGTTCACAGCGGCAGGTCGCCCGCCGACGGCCGCTGTAGAGGACCTGCGCCTCCGCTGCGAGCCGGATTCCCTTTGCAGGCCGCAGATAGTCGATGCTGAACCCACTGGTGAGAATGGACGGCCCCAGCGTCGTCCCGGCGGCGAAGGTGATCGCGTTGTCCGCCGCATACGCGAGTACGCCGCCGTGAAGATAGCCGTTCTGTTGCAACAGGTCTTCGCGGATGTCGAATTCCAGGGTCGCCGCGCCGTTCCCGAACGCGGTCACGCGCGCGCCGAGCAAGACGCTGAACGGTTGCGCGGCGAGGCCCGCCCGGGCGTCTTCGAGGGTCAGTGCGGTCATCAGAGCCACGCTTTCAGATCAGCCAAATCCACCATGGGCATTCCCCAGCGCAACGCCGCCACTTCGAGGTCGGCGCTGCCCGCCATCGTGCCGTCAGGGTTCATCACTTCGCAGCAGACGCCGACCGGGGGAAGGCCTGCGGCAACACACAGGGCGACGGTCGCTTCGGTGTGCCCGGACCGCTCGGCGAGCAGACCCGGCCGAGCGGCGAGCGGGAACACGTGCCCTGGACGCAGGAAGTCCCCGGCTGTCGCGTTCGGATCGGCCAGTTTCCGCACGGTGGCGGCGCGTTCGGCCGCGGACACGCCGGTGCCCGTGCCCGCCGACAGGTCGACGGGTATCGACCAGGCCGTTCCCTGCCGGTCGCCTTCCCCGGGCATCTGCGCGATTTCGAGGCGTCGCAGCACTTCCGGCGCGCACGGCACCGCCGGGAAGCCGCAGACCTGCGTCAGCAGGAAGGTGAACGATTCGGGGCGGAGCCTGGTACCGGCGAAGATGACGTCGCCCTCGCCTTCGGTTTCCGGGTCCCAGACGATGACACCGCCACCGGCGGCGAGCTGGCGCAGCACCTTCTCCACGCCGGCACGTCCGTCGACACGACCGGCCCACGGCAGCTGGGGCAACGCCTTGCCCACAGCCGAAGGTGGCGCCTTCTCGACCAAACGGCCGACCAGGTCGAGTTCCAGGTTCACCCGGTCCCCGGCCTCCAGGCCACCGAGTGTGGTGACTGAACGGGTCATCGGGAGCAGCACGACCGAAATCCGGTCACGCAGGACCTCGGCGATGGTCACACTGACACCGTCGAGGGCGATCGGGGACTTCGCGAGCAGCCTGTCCAGCAAACGCTGCGGCGGCCGGAGCCAGATCCGGCGGGAACCGCCTTCGTCGTCGATCCGGATCACCTTGCCGACAGCGTCGACATAGCCCTGGACCAGGTGGCCGTCCAGCGGGTCGCCGACCTGAAGCGGCGTCTCGACATTGACGGCGTCCCCGGCCCCGAGCGTGTCGAACGTCGACCGGCGCCGGGTTTCGGCGGAGAGCACCGCCTCCAGGACATCGTCGACCGGCCGCACGGTGAGCCGTACCCCATTGACGCACGCCGATCCGCCGTCGTGGACCCGGCTCGCGCTCTTCGGCGCCCGCACCCGCAGCACGTCGCCCTTGATCTGTTCGACGGCACCCAACTCGCCGATTCGCCCAGTGAACATGAATCATCACCCCATTTGACGTCGTACCCCAGGAAGTCCGGCTACGGCCGGACGAAGGGGGACGCGGGGTGTCACCGCCTGGTCCCGGAATCTCACCGGGTCGTTCCACCCACTCGGCGGAACCGGCCGACTATACGGCCGCACCGTGGAATCGCACCACGAGTCGATCATAACCGGAACCAGGATCGATTTCGAAGCCGATGCGAGTCGACTTCCTCGGTGCCGGGGACGCTTGGCCGGACGTTCCTTCGTGACGTCGAAGCGCGACGGGTGGGGTTCTTCGACGGCCCAGGTCTCTGGCACGGGCCCTCTGCCCGCCGGTTGGGCTCGATAGGACGTGTGCCGTCCTCGACGTCCGCGGCACGCATCCAGTTCGCCAGGCACGACTCAGAGATCCCGAAGTCGACCAAACCCTGAACAGTCCCTAGTTTCCTGGGGCAAGACCTGTTTCCGCAGGTAGTGACGAACCGATGAGCGTATGTCGTTCTGCTGGCCGAAAGTCGCTCCGAAGCTTCGCTTTCGCGGTGGTCGCGCCGGAGGAGTGGTTCGATTGCCGCTCACGTCGAGGAGGTCATCGATTTGACCGGTGATTGATCTGCTCCGCGGTCGGAGAAATGGGTTCATGTGCTTTCTCCTGCGTAAGCGTTGTCATCGTGTCAACCTGCGGACTAAGTACCTGTGAGGGCGGTGACATGGTGGCGATCAGTTTGATCGTTTCAAGTCTTGTGACACGCCGCTCACGTTCCATCGTGGCCCGATTCTTTCCCTCGACCCAGGCCTTCAGTACGTCCCAGACTCCGACTGTTCTCAGGTTGGTGCGGCCACCATGACGTCGGGTCATCCACGCAGTGAAGCCGGTCGCGGCTCCGGCTCCCCCGAACAGGCTAAGGATCACGGTCAGGTCGTGGAACACCATGGCGATCTCCCTCTCCTGTGCATGTGTTGTATGGAGGTGTATGTCGGCTGATCCGGATTGCGTGCGGTTCAAGGTTCGCTTGAATGATTCGTTGACTCGGCGCACGCTCGCGGCACCCGCTGACATAGGAGATAGTGTTCGGGCAACGACTTACGAGGACATCGCATGAGCGAACCGGGCGACCCCCTGGGTTGGGACGCCAGTGCCGAGCCGGACGGCGGTGCAGATCCGCTCGAGGAGTGGGAGCGCCGACAGACCGATACGGAGATCTATCAGGTCCTCCGACAGGCAGGCTTCAGCGGCGTGTTGTGGCGTCAATTGGCCGAGGAGCTGGCCCGGTACGGATGCGGAGTGCTTGAAGCATGGCTGGTGAGCGGTGTGATCGGCGCGAAAGTGGCGAAAGAGGGCCACGGTGGCGTGTCAATGCCCTGGCAACTACGTGGCTCGGACTTCGAAGCGGTTGAGACGCGGAAAGAGCTGGCTGGAGAGACCGCAGCCGCGGCGATGGTGCTCTTCCGACAAAAGCTCAGCGGAGGTCAGTGGGACCCAGCCGGTGGTCGATCGCTGACATCCTACTTCATGGGAGCCTGCCTCTACTGCTTCCCCAACGTCCTTCGACGGTGGCAACGCTGCGAAGACCGCTGGAGCAACGCTCAGACAGCCACCAGCTCGGAGATCGGCGGCAGGCACGCAACCGTTCACCCGGAGCACGACGTTGACGCGATGATCACGTTAGACGAGTTGCTCTCCGACAGCGGTGAGCGCGAGATCGCCATTGTCAGGCTGTGCGTAGACGGGTACACGAGTACGGAGATCGCTTACGTGCTCGGAAGTACCCCGGGTGCGGTGCGCGGCGTTCTGAAACGCTGGCGCGCGAAAGCACAGTTGAAGCTGATCGACGACGAAGGAGCAGGCGATGAATCGACATGCTGATCGTCTGCCGGTGATCGGGCCGGGGGCATCCGACCCTGCCGGTCTCGATGCCGATCGGACCGAGACCGAGAGTCCTGCTGGCCCTGACTCCGCACGGTTCGCCGCAATGATCGAGCGCTCCTCGCTGGGCACGCCCGCAGCACGTGCGCTGAGGGCACGAGCCGACGCGGAAACCGCGAAGGCTATCGCCGGACAGCCGGCCGCGCGACAGCGTGAGTCGTTGACGGAAACGTCTCTTGCGCCCACATGGCATGAGCAGCTGGCCCACTGGCTGACCGACGCTGTCGAGGCTGGCGTGGTCGCGCCGAACGCGATGGTGCTCGCGACAGCCGACGCAGAGGGCATGCCGTCGTCTCGGACCGTGTTGTGCAAGGGCCTGGATGAGCGCGGCGTTGTGTTCTTCACCAGCTACTCGTCGTCCAAGAGCCACGACCTGATGTCGACGCGCTTCGCCTCGGTGACCTTCCCCTGGTGGGACCTCCAGCGTCAGGTGCACATCAACGGCACGGTGGAGAAGGTCAGCGCCGAGGAAACGGAACGGTACTGGAACAGCCGGCCGCGCAGCTCCCAGCTGAGCTCGTGGGCCTCGCCACAGTCCAGTGTGGTGGCGAGCCACGCCAGCCTCGATTACGCGCTGGCCGCCATCAAGCGGCAGTTCGCCGAAGTTGACATGATCCCGGTGCCGCCGCACTGGGGTGGCTGGCGCGTTCGGCCCGAGGTGGTGGAGTTCTGGCAAGCTCGCCGCGATCGCATGCACGACAGGTTGCGGTACGTATTGGTCCAAGGCACCTGGCAGGTGGAACGCCTCGCACCGTGAGCTCTGCAGCATAAGTGGTCAGCGGCGACGGGCCTCGCCGACCAAGACTTCGTCGACCCCGACGCACTCCGGCGAACCGTGCGGCAAGCCCACCAGAGCGCTACCGTGCCGTCCGTGCTGTGCGACACCCTTGTCCTCGAAATCGGCCTCCGCTCACTACTGGCCCCGGACACCACCCCAGCCTCATGAACCTGGCCGACAACAACATCGCCTACCGCCACCCCGACCTCTACGACGCGCTGACACAAGACAGCACCGCCGCCGCGACCTGCCAACACCTCATCAACCATTACGGCACCGCCCCCGCCGGAAGCGTCCTCGACCTCGGCTGCGGCACAGCCCGCGACCTCGCCGCACTCGCCAACAGCCACCACTGCGTCGGCGTCGACCTTCAGCCCGCCCTCATCAGACACGCACAACAGCGATATCCGGCTCTGGACCTCCGGGCCGGAGACGTGCGCACCGTCCGGCTGAACGACACCTTCGACACCATCACCTGCCTCGGCAACACCCTCGCCTACCTGCACCACAACGACGACATCCGCGCGGCGTTCCAGACTTTCGCGGCCCACGCGCATCCCGGATCGCTGCTGATCATCGTCACCCAGATCGCTCCCACCGTCGCCGCCACGCCGGCCCGCGGCCGGGTTGACGCAGCAGGACTCGGCGCCGACGTCACCACCGAACACAGCTGGAACCCGCGCACACAGATCGCCACCGTCCACCGGACATGGCAGCTCGACGACGGCACCACCGAACACGACCTCATCCAACGTCGAGTCCTGTTCCCCCGCGAACTAGAGCTCTACGCCAGCCTCGCCGGGTTCACACCGCTCACACTGTTCACCGACAGCGAGAACCACACCGCTCCACTAATCGGTTCCACCGCGCACTTCGCTGCCACATACAACCCGGTCTAGCAAGTGCCATCGAGGAATGGTGGGTCAAGTTCTTCGAGGCCCGGATCTCTGGCATGGACCAGTCGGTGCTGGACGCCATGATCTTCACGCTCAAGATTCCCTTGGGCCAGGTGGATACCCGGCTGGGCCGAGCCGTTTCCGTCACGGAGCCTGCGCACACGCCCGACCTCAGCGCTAGACGAAGCCGGTCCCTTCGGACGAGGAGGAGAAACGGGCAGGGCGAACCGCTGCTTCCGTCCTCGGCGACCATTCGGGCGGTCGACACGGGGTCCGCTGCGGGCAAACTTGCCGCGACCCGGCCCCACCACCCGAGAGCAGCATCAGGCTGAGCTGCCGCGCCCACGATCGTCACCGCGCCGGCACACCCCGTAGGAACATCACGCCCGCTGGCCGACCCGAACGCCGGGACGGCTTTGTGCAAGCGGCGTGACAGGCAAACACCGGCCGCGCGGCCAAATCGACACCGGATCGACCCCAAAAACGAAGAAGCCCAGGCCGCGTGGCCTGGGCTTGAGCTCCCCCGCTTGGACTCGAACCAAGAACCCTCCGGTTAACAGCCGAATGCTCTGCCAGTTGAGCTACAGGGGATTGTGCTCCGCACCAGCCGGATCGCTCCGACCGATGAGAGAACTTTAGCCCATGCCCGCCGACGGCCGCGCACCCACCCCCCACTTTCGACGTCACCTCGTCAAGCTCGCGTTTTGAGGGACAATGACAGCCGGAGCAAGATCGAACGGAGGCGTGGACTCGGATGAAGATGTTCCTGCTGGGTGCGGCCGCGGGCTACGTGTTGGGCGCGAAGGCCGGCCGGGGACGGTACGAGCAGATCGTGCGGACGTACCGCAAGGTCGCTGACCACCCCATGGTGCAGGGCGCCGCCGGGGTCGCTCGCGCCAAGGTCGGCGAGAGGTTCGGACGGCCGGGGCGCTGACCCCGCTCGAGACGAGCCGAAAGGGCCCTTCACCTGCGGGTGGAGGGCCCTTTCACGGTACGACGGCGACCACGAAGACGCGCCGGAACTCGAACCACGTGGTCCCGTCGGGGCGCGGCGGGTAGGCCTCGTCCAGTTTGCGGGCGATCTGCGCGCGGAAGTGGTCCCAGTCGGCTCCGGGGAGGGCCTCCTTGACCGGCCGCAGCGAGGTGCCGGTGATCCATTCGAGCACGGCGTCCTCCCCGGTCAGCCGCTGCAGGTACGTCGTCTCCCAGGCGTCGACGGCGCAGCCCGCGTCGGCGAGCAGGTTCCCGTAGCCGAGCGGGCTGTCGACGGCCTCGTTCTCCCGCAGGACGACGTCGGCGAGACGCGGAGCCCATTCCTCGGTGCGCGCAAGGGCGCGGACCAGGGCGTGCGACGGCGCGTCGAAGTTGCCTGGGACCTGGAACGCGAGCGTCGCCCCGGACGGCAGGAGGTCCACCCAGCGGCGAAGCAGGACGCGATGTTCCGGGACCCACTGGAGCACGGCGTTCGAGATGACGACGTCGGTGTCCGGCTCGGGCGACCAGTCGTTGACGTCGAGCACTCGCGCGTCGACGCCCCGGGAGCGGGCGGCCTCGACCATTTCGGGTGAACTGTCGCCGGCCTCGATGATCGCGTCCGGCCAGCGTTCCGCCAGGTCGGCGGTCAGGTTTCCGGGACCGCAGCCGAGGTCTGCGACCCGGCGGGGCTTCTCGGCCGGTATCCGCCCGAGGAGGTCGTAGAACGGCCGGGCCCGCAGGTCGGCGTAGTCGAGGTATTTGACCGGATCCCACATGGCGCCTCCCAGCGATACAGTACGAGCGTACTGCTAGCCGTGCGGCTTGGCCAGTTTCCCGGCCGCCTCCTCGGCGATCGCCTTGATCACGTCGATGTCCGTACCCGGATCCGGCCGTACCTGCAGCACCGTGCCGTCCTGCCCGGGGACCTTGCGCTCGACGAACCACGCTCCCCCGGTGCCGAGGTCCTTGCGATGCCTGCCCCGGACCGAGCCGTCGACCCGCTGCCGCAGCAGCATCGGGACCTTGCCCGGCTGAGCGAGCCGGAACCGGACCGGGGTCTTGTCGGCCAGCAGCACGGCCTGCCCCGCGGTCCCGGTCTCCTCGGATTCGGTCAGCGTGAGCACACCGTCGGACCAGGCGGCCTTGCCGACCAGGTGCCAGCCGACCCGGCGCGGGCCCGGGATCCACAGTCCCAGCGCCGTGACCAGCAGGTATCCGCCGCCCTCGACCGCCGCGCTCCCGACGACGTGCTCACCGTCGTCCAGCGTGCCGTCGAAATCCGCCGGGACACGCTCACCCAGCAGGTGACGCAGCCAGCCCATGCTCAGTCCAATCCGCCGATGGCCTGTTCCTTCAGCGCCTTCCGGTACTGCTCGAGCGCGACGAGGTCGCCGAAGAGCGCGCGATAGTCGTCCGGCGCCTCGACGGGGGAAAGCCGCTGGAGCTTCGACTTGATCTCGTTGATCTGGCGGCCGACCAGGCTTTCCTGCACCGCCGCGAGCTGCGCGGAGATGTAGCGCGAGTCGACTTCGCCCTTGGCGCGCAACGGTTCCACCGAAAGCTCGCTGAGCACCCGGCGCACCGTCCCCTGCGGACAGTGCGGGGCGGCCGCGTCGAGCAGGGCGGGCCCGGTCAGCCCGGAACCCGCTCCCCCGGCGGACAGCAGCGCCTTGTGGATGGCGACGTACACCGGATGGGTGAACGCGTCTTCGGGGAGCGCGTCGTACTCCGTCCCGGCGATCATCGGCTGCTGCAACGCCGCTTTGAGTGCCTCGCGCTGCGCGATGAACCGCGGATCGCCGGGTGAGGGCCTCGGCAGGTCCTCCTCGGCGGTGGTGGCGGTGGCCGTCTGAGCGGGCCGCCGGGCTTCGACGGTGGCGGAGCGTTTCGCCGTGGCGCCCGCGCTGCCGCGGACCCGGTTCACCACCTGCGCCGCGTCCTGCCAGCCGACCCACCAGGCGAGTTTCGACGCGTAGCCGTCGCGGCTGGCGCGGTCCTTGATCCCGGCGACCATCGGCACGGTCTTCTGCAAAGCCGCGACCTGACCGTCGACGGAGTCGAGGTCGAACGCCTTGAGCATGCTCTTGATCGCGAACTCGAACAGCGGGATCCGCCGCGCGACCAGGTCGCGCACCGCGGTGTCGCCCTTGGCCAGCCGCAGTTCGCAGGGGTCCATGCCGTCGGGGGCGACAGCGATGTAGGTCTGCCCGGCGAAGGTCTGGTCACCCTCGAAGGCCTTCAACGCCGCCTTCTGGCCGGCTTCGTCACCGTCGAAGGTGAAGATCACTTCGCCGCGGAAGGCGTCGTCGTCCATCATCAGCCGCCGGAGGACCTTCATGTGGTCCTCGCCGAACGCCGTCCCCGACGACGCGACGGCCGTCGGGACCCCGGCGGCGTGCATCGCCATCACGTCGGTGTAGCCCTCGACCACGACGACCTGATGCCGCTTCGCGATCTCGCGTTTGGCCAGGTCGAGGCCGAACATCACCTGCGACTTCTTGTAGATCGGCGATTCCGCGGTGTTCAGGTACTTCGCCGAGACGCGGTCGTCGTCGAACAGGCGCCGCGCGCCGAACCCCACGACCTCGTTGCCGACGTCGCGGATCGGCCAGAGCAGCCGCCGGTTGAACCGGTCCATCGGCCCGCGCTGCCCTTCCTTGGCGAGCCCGGCCGTGAGCAGTTCCTTGACCTCGAACCCGCGGTTGAGCAGATGCTTCGTGAGCTTGTCCCAGCCCGCCGGGGCGTACCCGCAGCCGAACGTCTGCGCCGCGGCCGCGTCGAAACCCCGTTCGGACAGGAAGTCCCGCGCCGCGCGCGCGTCCGGGGTGAGCAGCTGCTCGGCGTAGAACTCCTGGGCCGCGCGGTGCGCCTCGATCAGCCGGGCACGGGTGCCGCGATCGCGCTGGACGCTTCCGCCGCCGCCTTCGTAGGTCAGCCGGAAGCCCGCGCGGTCCGCGAGCCGCTCGACGGCCTCGACGAACGAGATCAGGTCCATCTTCTGGATGAACTTGATCACGTCACCGCCTTCGCCACAGCCGAAGCAGTGGAAGGTGCCGTGGGACGGGCGCACGTTGAACGACGGGGTCTTCTCGTTGTGGAACGGGCAAAGCCCCTTCAGGCTGCCGCCGCCGGCGCTGCGAAGCGCCACGTAGTCACCGATGACCTCGTCGATCCGGTTGCGCTCGCGCACCTCCGCGATGTCGCTCTCCCGAATCCGTCCTGCCACGCTCATCACTCTAGTTCTTCCTCTCCGGGCGCTGTGCGGCACACTCGGGGAATGAGCACCGCCCTGGACGAACTCGCCGGGAACTTCGCCGCGCTGCGCCCCCATCTGGTGTCGGTCGCCTACCGGCTCACCGGCGCGCTGTCCGACGCCGAGGACGCGGTCCAGGAGTCCTGGCTGCGGCTGAGCGGCCTCGACGAGCGCCGCCGCGCGGCCATCGAGGACCACAAGGGCTGGCTGACCACCGTCGTCAGCCGGATCTGCCTCGACAGGCTGCGGTCGGCGGTGGTGCGCCGCGAGCGGTACGTCGGCGAGTGGCTGCCCGAGCCGGTGCTCGGCCCGCTGGGCACGCCGTCGTCGGAGGACCCGCTGACCGTCGCGGTCCGCGACGACGGCATGCGGATGGCGGCGATGGTGGTCCTCGACCGGCTGACCGCCGAGCAGCGCGTCGCGTTCGTCCTGCACGACGCGTTTTCGGTGCCGTTCGGTGAGATCGCCGAGATCCTGGGCTGCACGGTGGAGACCGCGCGCCAGCACGGTTCCCGCGGCCGCCGCGCGGTCGCCGACGCGGATCCGCCGCCCCGGACGGCGCTCGCCGAGCAGCAGCAGATCATCGAGAAGTTCATGACCGCGATGCTCACCGGCGACATCCAGGCGGTGGCCGAGGTGCTGCATCCGGACGTCGTCCTCGTCGGCGACGGCGGCGGCAAGGCGCGTACGGCGGTCCACACGGTCACCGGCTTCGACAAGGTCACCCGGCTGTTCCAGGGACTCATGCGGATGTACGACCCGGCCGGGATCGAGCAGGCGAGGCTCGCGCTGGTCAACGGCGACCTCGGGCTCTACATCCCGCCGCAGGCCGCTTCGGAGGGGTACCGGGCGCTCGACGAACACGTCGACGCCTTCGTCATCCGCGACGGGAAGATCGTGGAGATCTACGACATGGCGAACCCGGACAAGCTCACCACCGCCCGCACCCGCGTCGGTTCCTGACCGCGTTTAGTCCTCTGAATGCGCTCTGAGCGCATTCAGAGGACTAAACGCGGGGAGATCAGGGCAGCGGGATCTTGCAGGCGTCGCCCGAGGTGAAACCCTGCGCGGTGATGTCGAGCGCGCTGTTCATCCGGGCACGCATGTTCTCCAGCCCGATCTGGTAGGTCAGCTCGATGACACCCTTGCGGCCGAACTCTCGTTCCAGTTCGGCGACCTGTTCGTCGGTGACGGTCACCGGGCTCGCGGTCATCGCGTCGGCGTACGCGAGCGCGAGCCGTTCCTGCGCGGTGAAGGCGGGCGACTTCGCGTAGTCGTCGATGTTCTTCAGCCGTTCGATGTCGAGCCCTTCGTGCAGTTGCAGCATGGTCCCGAAATCGATGCACCACGAGCAGCCCAGCTGGGTCGCGACGCGGTACACGGCCAGCTCGCGCACGTTCGACGCCAGTGTCTTGCTGGCCTTTTCCGCCAGCATCTCGTGCACACCGTTCGCGCGCAGCAGCGCCGGGTGGTGCGCGTAGACGGCCATCGGCTCGGGTACGGCACCGAAGCGCTTCCCGGCGAATTTGTAGATCAGCTTCAGCAGGAAGCCGGCTTCGGCGGTCTTGACGGCGGGAATACGCGGCATGGTGTCCTCCTCGTGCGGTTGCGATCACCAGGTGGACGAGACGGCCCGCGAGGACGTGACAGCCGCTCCCTGGTGACGTGGGCCACTCGCCCTTCCCGATCGCGGAGCGGGATCGGGAACCGTCGGATCGGCCCATTACGATTCCCGGGGAACGGGACGAATTGAAGAACTTACTGTCGGTATGCTGTCGAACCTACTTTAGTCATCGCCCGCCTGGGTAGGTGACGATTAGCCTTTTCGCCGGAACCCCCATTCGATCATCGAAGGTACGCTGACGATCAGCAATCCCCTCGAAGAACCGGTGCCGCCACATCGGTTTATTCGGCGATCCCTCCGCTCTCTCCCATCGGAGGAAACACATGGACTACCTCGTCATCGGCGCGGGCCCGGCCGGCCTTCAACTCGGACATTTCCTCCAGCGAGCCGGAAGAGATCATGTCGTGCTGGAAGCGGAAGACGCGCCCGGCTCGTACTTCCGCACTTTTCCCCGGCACCGGAAACTGATCTCGATCAACAAACCGCACACCGGCTGGGCCGATCCCGAACTGAATCTGCGGATGGACTGGAACTCGCTGCTGTCCGACGATCCGGACCTGCGGTTCACCCGGTACACCGAGGAATACTTCCCCTCGGCGGACCTCCTTGTCGACTACTTCGCCGACTACGCGGCGAAAACGGGCGTTCAGGTCGAATACGGGACACGGGTGACCTCGATCGACCGGGACACCGAATTCCGGGTCGCCACCGACGTCGGCCGGACCTACTCCGCGAAACGGGTCATCGTCGCGACCGGACTCGCCCGTCCGTACGTCCCCGCCGTCCCCGGAATCGAAACGACGGAATCGTACAACGATGTTTCGGTCGATCCCCGGGATTTCACCGATCAACGGGTGCTGATCCTGGGCAAGGGGAACTCGGCGTTCGAAACCGCCGACAATCTCGTCGCGAACGCGGCACTGATCCACGTTCTCGGCCCGGAGTCGCTCCGGTTCGCCTGGCGCACGCATTTCTCCGGCGATCTGCGCGCGGTGAACAACAACTTCCTCGACACCTATCAGTTGAAATCGCAGAACCTGGTCCTCGACGCCACCGTGGAAAAGATCGAACTTCGCGACGCGGAATACCACGTGACCCTCCGTTATTCCCGCAGGCCGAAGACCGTGACGCTGGTCTACGACCGGGTGATCACCTGCACCGGGTTCCGGATGGACACCGGCATCTTCACCGACCGGGTGCGACCGTGCCTGACGATGAACGACCGGTTCGCCGAACTGACCCAGGCCTGGGAATCGACGACCGTGCCGGGCCTGTACTTCGCGGGCACGCTGACCCAGGTCCTCGACCGCCGCAAGTTCACCAGCAGCGTCCTGCACGGCTTCCGCTACGGCGTCCGCGCCCTGCACCACGTGCTCGAACAACGCTACGAGGGCACCGCTTGGCCGGGCGAGGACCTGCCCGCCGATCCGGACGTCGTGGCGGGCGCGATCCTGGCGCGGGTGAACCGCAGTTCCGGGCTGTGGAACCAGTTCGGTTTCCTCGCCGACGTGCTGGTGCTGAACGAAGACGGCACCTCCCGGTTGCTGGAGGAGATCCCGGCCGGTCTCGCCCTCGCGGAGCGGCCCGGCAGGCGTTTCGTCACGATCACCCTGGAGTACGGCTCGGGCTATCCCGAAATCGACCCCTTCGACGTCACCGCCGGGCGCGCCTGGGAGGACGACCCCGCGACCGAGTCGCTCTACATGCATCCCGTGCTGCGCCGGTACGTCGACGGCGAGCTCGCCGAGACCCGGCATCTGCCCGAGGACGTCGCCAACGACTGGACGGGCGAGGCCGACTACCGCGCGCCGGTCCGCGAGATGGTGGCCGTCCGGTGACCGGGCCGGTCAACCTCCGCGAGGTCGAGCAGGCCGCGCGTGCCTTGCTCGACAGGGTCCGCGACGACTACTTCGCCGGCGGCGCGCAGGACGAGGTCACCGTACGGGGCAACGAATCCGCGTTCGCACGGCTGGCGCTCCTCCCCCGGGTCCTGACCGGCGCGGGCGACCCGTCGCCGGAAGTCACCGTCCTCGGGGAACGCGTGTCGATGCCGGTCCTGCTGGCGCCGACGGCGTTCCACGAACTCGCGCATCCCGAGGGCGAACGCGCCACCGCCCGCGCGGCGGCGGCCGCGGGCACGATCCTGATCTCGGCGATGCTGTCGACGGTGGCCATCGAGGACATCGCCGCCGAAGCCCGCAAAGTGTCCTCCGAGCACGAACCGCCGATCTGGTTTCAGCTCTACCTTCAGCCCGACCTGGGCTTCACCGAAGCGATCGTCCGGCGGGCGGAGACCGCGGGCTGCCGCGCGCTGGTGGTCACCGCCGACTCCCCCGCGCTCGGCAGGCACGAACGCAACGACCGCAACGACTTCCACGATCTTCCGCCCGGGATGAACTGCCCGAACCTGCGCGAGCAGGCAGGCGAGGTCCGCAACGTCGTGCTCTCACCCGAGATCTCGTGGCGGCACCTCGAGTGGCTGCGCGAGACCACGTCGCTGCCGATCCTGCTCAAAGGCGTGCTCCACCCCGACGACGCCCGGCTCGCCGCCGATCACGGCGCCGACGGCGTGATCGTGTCCAACCACGGCGGGCGGCAGCTCGACACCACCCCGCCGTCGATCCGCCTGCTCCCCCGGATCGCCGACGCCGTCGAAGGCCGCGTGCCGGTCCTGCTCGACGGCGGCGTCCGCCGCGGCACGGACGTCGTCAAGGCGCTCGCGCTGGGGGCGCGGGCGGTGGCGATCGGCCGCCCGGTCGTCTGGGGTCTCGCCTACGACGGGGAAGCCGGCGTCACGAAGGTCCTGGACCTGCTGCGCCGGGAAATCGTCAACGCGCTGGCCTTGTGCGGGTACGCCGACCCCGCCGCCGTCCGCCGCGACCTGGTGGAGGAGGTGTCATGGCGCTGACCGCGCTCCGCAACTGGGTCTTCGCCAGGGTCAACGGCCAGGAGGCGGTGCCGATCCCCGGTGACACCGTCGGCGTCGAGCATTTCCGCGAGGTCTACGCACATCCGAACGCCGACGGCCGCAGCGAGGGCGCCGTCCTGTCCGACCTCTTCTGGTACTGGCTGGCCCCGGGACCCCAAGTCCACCAAGAACATCTCGAACCCGGTGAGCGCTACGACGACGTCGCCCGCACCACCCGGCGCTTCCTCGCGCGCCCGCACGCCGAAAGCGCCGAACGCGCCACGCGGGCCGCGGAACGGGTACTGGACGAGAAACCGAAACGCACCAGGCTGGTCCGCCTGCGCGACGAGATGATGCCGATCTGGGCGGAGTTCTACTACGAGCTGGTGTTCGGCGAACCGTGCCCCCGGAGGGCGCGGGACCTGATCGTGGCCAACGCGACCGACGTCGTCACCGCGCTGAAATGCCTGGGACTGCGGCACATGAACCGGCGGGCGGCGCTCACCCGGTACCTGACGGAGAGGCTGAGCGAGCGTCCTTTGCCGCTCCCGCGACGGCTTTCCCCCGAAGAACAGGTCCTGTACCTGCAGGGCGCCTTCTTCAACACCGCCGTCGTGCAGTCCTCGGAGGCGATGACCCATCTGCTGCTGGCCATCGCGCACCACCCGGAGGTGCAGGCACGCCTGCGGACCGAATCCGGCGACGCCTACCTCGACCGCGTCCTGTCCGAATCCTTCCGCCGGTACCCGCTGTTCGGGATCGCGCACCGGATCAGCTCGGGGGAGATCACCGTCGACGAGCACACGACGTTGCCCGCCGGTTCGGTGCTGTGCTTCAACTACGCGGACTTCCACGCGAGCGGGTTCGCCGATCCGGAGCGGTTCGACCCGGATCGCTGGGAGCGCCACACCGCGTCGCGGGCGAACCACATCCCGTTCGGTGTCACCGCGAACCGGCCTTGCCCCGCCAAGGGAATAGTGCCGCCGACGATGCGCGCGGTCGCGAAAGCCGTGCTGTCCCGGTACCTCCTGAGTTCCACGGCGACCCACGTCCGCTCGATCCCCAACCGGGGGCCGTGCGTGCTGCGGCCGGTGGACGACCCCGGATCGGATCGGCGGCTGTTGCGGTATCTCCGGGTGCGTGACCGCGCCGGGGAGCTCCGGCGCGACGTCGTCCAGCTGGTGCTCGGCACCTACATGGTGCTCGACGCGCGCCGAAAACGGCTTGCCCAAAGGTATTTCGCGACCCACGACGCGGAAGGACGGGTGCGGGGATGAACGACGCGGCCGAAATGGACGACGAGAAGGAATACCTGGCGGAGGCGAAGCTGCGGCGGCGGAACAACGCCCCGCACGACCGGTTCCTGTCCTCCTACCGGGCCCGGATGGGCTACCGGGGCGACGTCCTCGTGCCGCCCGCGGTGTTCGGCGTCGAAGGCGCCGTCGACATCCACTGCCACGGTCACGAAGGGCAACAGGACGGGCTGTCGATCGCGAAACTCGCGTCCGCCAGCGGCGTGAAAGGGTTGCTGTTCAAGAGCATCGTCTGGCGGGCCCGCACCGACGTCGCCGGTCCCGCCGGTGTCGTCCGCGAGGTCGAAGGCGAACTGCGCAAGTGGTGCGACGAGGCAGACGTGCCGCCGTCGCGGCTGTGGTCCGGCTGGATCACCACCGACACCATGGGCCTGTCCATCCCGGAACAGGCGCGCAGGCAGCTGGCCGACGGCGTCTCGGCGGTGTGGATGCCGGTGTTCCGCAGCGCCAACACCTTGAGCAAGGTCGGCGGCATGAGCGGCTGGTGGGGCGAGGAACCCAGTGTGTGGACCGATCCGCTGCCGTGGGACAAGGCGCTGCGCGTCGGCACGTACACCCTCGACGAGCACGGGAAACTCAAACCCGAGTACCGCGAGGTGTTCAAGATGGTCGCGGACCACGACGTGATGATCTCGTTCGCGCACGCCACCCACGCCGAGATCTGGGAGATGGCCGAGCAGGTCCGCGACCTCGGCATCACGAAGGCTGTCATCGACCATCCGTTCAGCCCGTTCATCGATCTTTCGCAGGCGCAGATGCGGGAACTCACTTCCGCCGGTATCTACCTGAACTTCACCTACGACGAGATCTCGCCGCTGCTCGGCGTCGACCCGGCCGAGATGTGCCGGACCATCCAGGCGCTCGGCACCGAGTACGTCACGCTGTCCAGCGACGCCGGGGAACCGTTGTTCCCCAACACGGTCGAGGCGCTGCGGCTGCTGCGCGCGCATATGGAGGCCTTCGGGCTCACCAAGGACGAGGTCCACACGACGAGTTCGGTGAACCCGTCCAAACTGCTCGGCGCGGAGGACTGATGCTCGCCGTCGAGAATCCCGCGACCGGGCAGCGGATCACGACCGTCCCGGACGCCGGACCGGCCGATGTCGACAAAGCGGTCCGCGCCGCCGTCGGCGCCTGGCCGGCGTGGCGGGTCACGGACCGGCACGCGGCGCTGATGTCGTGCGCCGCCGTCGTCGAGGAGGCCGCGCCCGTGCTGGCCCCCGTACTGACCGAGGAACAGGGGAAACCGCTCCGGGAAGCCGAAGCCGAGTTCACCAGGGCGGCGGCACGGTTCCGGTACTTCGCCGGTCTGCGGATCGAACCCCGGGTCGTCGGCCAGGCCGAGGTGCACCGGCGTCCGCTGGGGCCGGTCGCCGCGATCACGCCGTGGAACTTCCCCGTGCAACTGGCCGTCGCGAAACTCGCGCCGGCGTTCGCCGCGGGGAACACGGTGGTGCTCAAACCGTCGCCGCACACCCCGCTCACCACCCTGCACCTGGGCCGGATGCTGGCGGAGGTACTGCCGCCGGGCGTGCTGACCGTGCTCACCGGGAAGGACCCGCTCGGCGAGCATCTGGTGACGCATCCGGGGATCCGGAAGATCAACTTCACCGGTTCCGTCGCCACGGGGAAGCACGTGGCCGCGGCGGCCGCGCCCGATCTGAAGCGGCTGACGCTGGAGCTGGGCGGAAACGATCCGGCGATCGTCCTTCCCTGCGCCGACCCGGCTCTCCTCGCGGAAAAGCTGTTCTGGAGCGCTTTCGCCAACTGCGGGCAGATCTGCATGGCGATCAAACGGGTCTACGCCGTCGGTTCCGCGTACGACGGCGTCGTCGAGGCGCTGGCCGCTTTGGCGACGGAGGTCGTGGTGGGCGACGGGCGGACGCCCGGGACGCGGATCGGCCCGGTGAACAACCGGCCGCAGTACGACCGCGTCATCGGTCTCACCGAGGAAGCGCGGTCGGACGGCGCGCGGCTCGTCACCGGCGGACGGCTCGACGGGCCCGGGTACTTCTTCGCCCCGGCGATCCTCGCCGAGGCGCACGACGGCATGCGGGTGGTGACCGAGGAGCAGTTCGGCCCGGTACTGCCGATCGTTCGATGCTCCACAGTGGACGAAGCCGTCGGGCTCGCGAACGCCACGAAGTTCGGCTTGTGCGGATCGGTGTGGGGCACGGACGAAGAGCACGCCGCCGACGTCGCGATGCGGCTCGAAGGCGGGACGGTCTGGGTCAACGAGCATCTGGCCATGTCCCTCGACGAGCCGTTCGCGGGCTCGAAATGGAGCGGGCTCGGGGTTTCCGGCGGTACGTGGGGCATCGACGGCAACACGGAACCGTTCGTCGTGCATCGCCCGGCGGGTGCGCGATGACCGCGCTCGAAACGGAAGTGAACCGGCGGCGCGTGGTGCTCGTCAGCGCTCTCGCGGGCTTCGTGCTGACCACCGTGTGGTCCGCGCAGTTCGTCGACACGGTGATCGGCGGCGGCGTCACCGAAGCCGTGCTGGGCAAGCCCGCGCAATCGCCGATCGACGGCGTCGTCACGGGAGTGGTGTACGCGTTCGTATCCGGTCTCGCGGGGACCTTCACCGGCTGCAACGTCGCGGTTTTCGGGGCCATGTCACCGATGCTGGGCACCGACGGCGGCCGCTGGGCCCGGTTCCGCGCGACCCTCGCCCCGCTGCGGCTGCTGGCCGCCGGGATGATCGCCGTGTCCGCGCTCTACGGCGTCGTCGTCAGCCTGGTGGGCACGAAGATGCCGCAGTTCACCGGCGACCAGGCGCCGCTGGGCGAGCTGACGGCGCGCAACGTCCAGTCGATGCTGGTGTTCGGTTTCATCGGGATTTCGCTGACGTACCTGGGATTCGCGCAGCTCGGCTACGTCCGCGATCCGTTCTCCGCGCGTGCTCGCACGGTGTTCCTGGGCGCGTTGATCGGCGCGTTCCTGATCGGGCGGCCGTGGGTGCTGTTCCGGCAGATCTTCCGCGACGCCGCGGAAAGCGGGAACCCGCTCTACGGCGCGGCGGCGTTCACGCTGCAATCGGTGGGGAACATCCTGGTGATGGCGATCCTGCTGATCCTGGTCAACGTCGCGGGCGGCGGGTTGCGGCGATGGCTGGCGGCGAGGCCGGGGCGGATCGTGGCGCTGACCGCGGGCGCGCTGATCTTCACCGGCGTGTTCACGCTGTTCTACTGGGACGTACGGATGCTCCAGTTCCGGGGCATCCTGCCGTGGTACCCGCTCGCCCCCTGGACCTGACGCCCTTCGCATTTCGTCCTCTGGATGCGGTAGTTCGCTTTACCAACTACCGCATCCAGAGGACGAAATGCGGGAAGTCATGGCGTGATCGTCCGGACGTCCCAGACCCAGACGCCGTCGACGAACTCGGCGGGCTTGCGCAGCAGCAGATCCACCGTGGCCCGGAAAGCGTCCTGGTGTTCGCGCGGGATCAGCACGAGGACGTCGGCGTTCCAGTACCGCAGATCCTCCAGCGCCTGCACGCGCTGCGATTCGGTGATCGTCGCCGGCACCCCGGTCTGCTTGATCTGGTCGAAGATGACCGACGTCGGCCGCTGGATGGCGCCGTAGCGGCCACGTTTGTCGTCCGGGCCGCTCGGCCCGACGAAATAGCCTTCCGGCATCGAATAGCCGAGTCCCGCGTCGATCTGCCAGTGCAGCGGCTCGGATTCGCCGGAACTCGGCAACGGCACGGGCACCACGGTCCCGCCGGGCGCGACGTAGGACCGCCAAGTGCCGTCGGCGAGGAACTTCGGCGTCGGCGGCCGTTCCTTCACGATCAGCTGGGTCGGCGCGATCGGCAGCAGTACCGCGATGACGACGCCGATCCACACCAGCCGCAACGGGAACCGCCGCTCCCCCGGCACTTCCGGCAGCTTCGACGCGACCGCGTAGACGCGTTCGGTCGCCAAGGCCAGCAGCGCGCCGATCAGCGGGATACACCCCATCGCGAGCCGGGATTCCAGCAGCGATTCGAACAGCGGCAGTTCCGACAGGAGCTTCCACGGCCCCGGGATCCCGGTCTCCTCGTGCACGACCACGAGCTGTACACCGAGTGAGAGCCAGGCCATCACGAACATCGAGATCGCCAGCGCCCGCGCGAACACCTCGCGCCACAGCCAGACGGTGATGACCACCATCAGCACGATCAGCGGCCAGCCGAAGAACGCGTTCTCCTCGGTGCGGTTCATCGACACGTCCGCGGCTGCCTGCGGCTGCCCGGCGACCGACTGCGTCGCGAAACGGGTGAAGGCGGCCGTGTCGTTCCCGACGGGGCCGTGTTCGATCGCCTGATAGCTCTGCGGGCCGAAGAATTGCCACCACAGCGGATACGCGCACAGCACGAGCGCCACGAGGACACCGATGCCGACGCCGATCCCGAGCGGTTTCGCCATCGGCCGGAACTCGCGGTGGTTCGTCGCGAAATAGGCGATGGCGAAGATCGCGAACGCCATCGCGAAGATCAGCAGCGGTTCTTCACCGAGGAAGATCTGGTACGCCGCCAGGAGGCCGAGGAAGATCCCGTTGCGGACCGGGCGCTCACCGCGGGCGATCTTGAAGATCAGCAACGCGATGAACGGCAGCACGAACCACGCGACGAAGTTCGGGTGCGCGTTGCCGTGCGAGATCATCGGCGGGGCGAACCCGACGAACGCGCCGCCGATGGCCGCGCCGACCCGGTGGGTCACCAGATGCCGCGAGAAGACCCAGTACCAGGCGGCGGCCGTGCCGGCGAGACCGCCGGTGAGCGCGATGGCCCAGGTGAGCGTCGGGCCGAAGGTGAGCGTGATCGGCGAAAGCGGGATGCCGATGCCGAGCATGGCCGTGTTGGCCATCAGGTTCACGCCGAGCGGATGGTTCTGGAAGTGCGAGCTGAGCGGGTTCCTCAGGTGCAGCACGTTGTCCGCGGTGACGGAGAAGAACCACTCCCACAGGTTCTGATCCGACGCGCTGTTCCAGAGATAGCCCTCTTCCAGGTCGAGCCAGAGCCCGTTGTAGAGCAAGAAGGCGAACAGCACGAAGGCGCCCATGATCGCGGCGTCGGCGGCCGCGAACCGGCGGGGTCTCGTGGGAGTCTCGTCGGCCTCCACGACCGCCTCAGCCTGGAAAAGACTCACTGACCGTCCTCACGGCTCGACAACGCGGGCGAGAAAGTAGATCACACCCGTCGAGGCATGCCTGACGAGCAGAAGGAAGGGACGATCGACGGTGACCTCCAGCGGTTCGTCGACCATGATCGACGTCAGCCGCATCAGCACCGCCGTCGCGGCGGCCCCTTCGAGGCCCTGCTCGTCGATGCGCAACACGGACTGGTGGAGGACGTCGGACACTTCGAGCCGGTCGTCGTCGGCGAGCCCGGTGAGATCGGCGTCGCCGGTGAACATCGTCCGCACGCCGAGGTCCTTCAGTTTCGCCGTCAGCGGGCTGTCGACGTCCAGATCCAGTTTCGGCAGTGACAGGGCGAGCGTCTTGGACCGCGTGTTCTCCAGCAGCCCCGACAGCTTGCCCGCGTCGAGCTCGGCGTCGTCGAGGTCGCCGTCCGGCAGCAGGATGATCGCCTCCACCCCGCCCTCGGCGCCGAGGCGGACGACCTGCCAGCCGTCCTCGTGGGTGTGGTCGAGCTGTTTTTCGAGCCACATCGTCGGCACCGTACGGGTGCCGGACGGCGCGTGGAAGTCCGCGGGCGCGGTGTTGTCACGCGAGAACGGATTCTGCCAAGCGGTTTTGAGATACAACGCGTTGACGATGGCCGCGACGGTGTCCGGCGCGACCGTCCCCGGCTTGAGCAGTTCGGGGATCAGTTCGCGGGTGGCCTCCGCGACATCGGCGTTGATCAGCCGCCGCGCTTCCTCCGGGTCTTCGCCGAACGGGGCGCTCTCGACCTTGCCGCCCGGCCACGTGGCGATTTCCTCGCGGAAGGACTTCTCGAGCGGGAGCCCGTCCCAGGCCCAGAGCGTGTTCGCGACCGCGAGTTCGGGACCGTCGTCGAGCAGCGACGAGGCCTTGCCCAGCAGGTCGGCGAGCTCGTCCGGGTCGCCGAGCAGCGCGATCAGTTCCTCTCTGGTCTTCCCCTTGGCGGCCTGCGTCACCAGGCCGAGCGCGCTCGCGATCGAGTACGGCGAGAAACACGCGTTCTCCGCGCGGCTCGCCAGCACCCGATAGAGGTCCAGACCAAACCGGAGGTGGCTTTCGACAGCTCCCATGCCGCAGACCGTACCGTGCACGCGCCCGTCCGTCTCCTGTCCGAAAGTTCCCCTCTTGGTCGAGGGCCGGCGCGACGGTGGTGTGCCGTGCTTCCCACTCGCGGTACATGAAGGCCCCCTTCACTGCGCTAGGCGCAAGGAAGGGGGCCTTCATGTACTTGGGCTGGCGTGAAGGCCTCCTTCACGCGCGGCCCCTGTGACTGCTGGTGCGTCTGGGGCGACCGTGACGATCACCAAGTCCGTGAAGGCCGGTACCGGGCCTGAAGGCGTGACTCATGTGATCAGACACGTAACTCGCGTGATCAGACGGCGAACTCGCGTGATCCGACGGACGACACGCTCGCGGCCAGGGGTCCGCCGCGAGCGTGCGCCGTCCGTCCAGACATGTGTCGTCCGTCCGGATACACGTGTCGTCCGTCCGGACACACGTGCCGTCCGTCTGATCACGCGTGCCGTCCGTCCGGACACACGTGTGGGGTTGCCCCTGGATTCCGGACACCTTGATTCCAGACAGTGGTCTGGAGGGAGGATGTCCTGGTGTCTCGTTCGAAGTATCCGGAGCAGTTCCGTCGCGATGCGGTCGAGCTGGTCAGCTCCAGTGATCGGCCGTTGCGGCAGATCGCCCGCGAGCTCGGTGTCAATCACGAAACCCTGCGATCGTGGGTCAACGTAGCCAAACAGGCCGCCGAGGCCGGGCCGCCGACGGAGGACCCGGCCACTCTCGATGAGGTGCAGCGGTTGCGGAAGCAGGTCGCTGAGCTGCAGAAAGAGAAGGAGATCCTGCGTAAAGCGGCCGCCTATTTTGCCAAAGAGATGGATCGATGATCTACCGCTACCGGTTCATCTCCGAGCATCGCGCCGAGTTCGGCGTGAAGCGGTTGTGCCAGGTCCTGGGCCTGCGCCGGCAAGGCTTCCACGAATGGGTCGCGGCCGAGTCCGCCCGGGAGGTCGCGGCGGCGCGGGAGCGGGAGCTGATAGCAATGATCGCCTCGATCCACGCGCAGCACCGAGGCGCTTACGGGCGGCCCCGCATCACCGCGGAGCTGCGCCGGCGCGGACGCGTGGTGAACCACAAGAGGGTGCAGCGGTTGATGCGCGAGCAGGGCCTAGCCGGGATCACCCGCCGGAAACGCCGGAGCCTGACCAAGCCCGCCGCCGGCCCGGTGACACCGGTGGCGGATGTGATCCGCCGTGATTTCACCGCCGAGCATCCTGGCCGCCGGTTCGTCGGGGACATCACCTACCTGCCCACATTCCAGGGCTGGCTCTACCTGGCCACGGTGATCGACCTGCACAACCGCGAGATCGCCGGGCACGCGATCGGCGATCACCTGCGCGCAGACCTGGTCTGCGACGCGATCACCCTCGCCACCGCACGCGGCCTGATCCGCCCCGACGCGGTGTTCAACTCCGACCGTGGCGTCCAATACAACTCCGGCCAATTCCGGGCCGCCCTCGCCGAGCACCGGATCCGCCCCTCGATCGGACGAGTCGGATCCTGCTACGACAACGCCGTCGCCGAATCGTTCTTCGCCACCCTCAAAACCGAGATCGGCACCACCATCTGGCCCACCCGCAACCAAGCCCGACACGACCTCTACCGCTACCTCCACTACTACAACCACGACCGCCTACATTCGACACTCAGCCACCGAACACCCCACGAAACCCGAACCACCTACAGTCATCACCAAGCCGCGTGAAAACCCGTGTCCGGCAACCGGGGGCAACTCCACGTGCCGTCCGTCCGGACACACGTGTCGTCCGTCCGGATACACGTGTCGTCCGTCTGGACACACGTGCCGTCCGCCTGATCACGCGTGCCGTCCCTCCAGCCCGTGAGATCCGTGCTTGATCGCGCGAGTGCGGTACCTGATCACTCCAGTCCCGGCTCGGTCCTCAGCCGTGGCGGCCCGTGTGCCAGGCGTGCCACGCGTACGCCTGCGCGTCCGTGAGCGAGGCCACCTGATCGACGACCACCCGCAGGCGGGCCGCGTCGTCCGGGGCGGCCTCCCAGGCGGGCAGGAACAGGCCGTCCAGCGCGTCCGGCGCGCGGCGGCACAGCGCCCCGACCAGCTCGGCGAGCGTCTGACGCTGACCGTCCTGCATCGCGAGACGTCGTTTGTCGCTCATCACGTACCGCAGCGCGAGCGCCTTGAACAACGCGACCTCGGCCGCGACCTGCTCCGGGACGACCAGCCGCGCGCCGTAGCGGCTCAGCGGCCCCTCGCCGTACACCTCCCGTGTCGCGCCGACGACCGCCGTCGCGAACCGGCCGACCAGCTCACTCGTCAGCCGCTTCAGCGCGACCTGCGCCTTGAGCGAGCCGTCGAGCCCCGGCTCGGCGAGCTCCGCGACCACGGGCAGGTCGAGCAGTTCCTTCGCCGCTCCCTCCAAAGTGGACTGGGACTGGTCCGAGAACCGGCGCGCGGCCTCGGCCACCGCCGCGCGCTCCTCGGCGTCGGCCAGTACCCGCAACGAGATCCGGCCGGCCAGCACCCCGTCCTCGACGTCGTGCACGGAGTACGCGACGTCGTCGGACCAGTCCATGATCTGCGCTTCAAGGCAGGTCGTGCGGTCCGGCGCACCCTCGCGGACCCACGCGAACACCTCGGCGTCGTCGGCGTACACGCCGTACTTCGGATTGCCGTCTTCACGGGGCCACGGGTACTTCGTCGAGGCGTCGAGACAGGCACGGGTGAGGTTCAGCCCGCCGACGGCGCCGCCTTCGAGCAGGACCTTGGGCTCCAGCCTGGTCAGGATCCGCAGCGTCTGCGCGTTGCCCTCGAAACCGCCGCACGACCGCGCGACCTCGTTCAGCGCGCGCTCGCCGTTGTGCCCGAACGGCGGATGCCCGATGTCGTGCGCGAGCCCGGCGGTGTCCACCAGATCCGGGTCCGCGCCCAGCTCGTCCGCGATGCCGCGGCCGATCTGCGCGACCTCCAGCGAATGCGTCAGCCGGGTGCGGGGTACGCCGCTGACCTCGGCGCCTTCACCGGGGCCGACCACCTGGGTCTTGCCGGCCAGCCGCCGCAGGGCCGCCGAGTGCAGCACCCGCGCGCGATCACGGGCGAAGGCGCTCCGCCCGTCCTCCGCGCCCTCCAGCGCCGCGCCCTTGGGCCGCTCGGGCAGCAGACGCGCCCTGTCGGCCTCGGTGTAGGTGTCCACGCGACCAGCTTAAACGCGATCACCGACACTTATCGGGCTCAGACTTCCGCCGGGAACCTCGTGAGGCGGTAGTACAGCAGCGCACCGGTCTCGCGGACGATGTAGCGCGCCTGCGTCTCCCGGGTCTGCACGACCGGGCCTCGATGGGTGGGCGACGTCCAGGCGTCCAGCCCGAGATCGTCGGCCATCACCCGCGCGCGGAACGAATGCCACGGGTCACTGACCAGTACAGCCGTCTTCCAGCCCCGCTTCTGCACCTGATCGGCGACGGCGCGGAGGCTGCGCAGGGTGTCGCTGCCCTCGCCGACCGGCAGCGTCGCCGACTCCGGCACCCCGCGTTTGCGCAGCCACTGCGCGCCCGCCTGCGCCTCGGTGTAGTTGTCGTCGGCCCGCTTGCCGCCCGCGGTGACGATGACCTTCGCGACGCCCTGGTCGTACAGCGTCTTCGCCTTGGCCAGCCGTGACTGGAAGATCTCCGACGGCCTGCCGTTGTACTGGGCCGCGCCGAGCACCACGATCACGTCGGCGCGGTCACGCACGTCGTCCCGCGCGACCTGCCAGACGCGGAACGCCGTCCCGCCGATCACCGCGACGACGATCAGCAGGGACCCCGCCAGGGTCCGGCGCACCCAGTTCGCGCGGGTGGGCTTGGTCCGTACGGCGGTACTCACAAGGAGATTCTCGCAGAGCCGCGAGTCGATCTCAGAGCCAGCCGTGCTCTTCCGCGAGCCGCACCGCTTCGGCCCGCGTCCTCGCCCCGGTCTTGCCGATCGCGGCCGAAAGATGGTTGCGCACGGTGCCTTCGGAAAGGTGCAGCGCACCGGCGATGTCGGCCACCGTGCTGCCGTCCTTGGCCGCTTCGAGGACGTCGTGCTCGCGTCCGGTCAGCGGGCTCGCGCCGGTGGCGAGCGATTCGGCGGCGAGCGCGGGATCGACCACCCGAAGTCCACTGTGGACTCTTCGGACGGCGTCGACGAGCTGCTCCGGCGGGGCGTCCTTGACCACGAACCCCGCCGCGCCCGCCGCCATCGCCCGCGAGAGGTAACCCGGTCTGCCGAAGGTGGTGCAGATGATGATCCGGCACGACGGCAGCGCGCCGCGCAGCTCGGCGGCGGCTTCGAGACCGTCTTTGCCCGGCATCTGGACGTCGAGCAGCGCGATGTCCGGGGCGGTTTCCTTCGCCCGCTGGAGCACCTCGTCGCCCGAGCCGACCTGGGCGACCACCTCGATGTCGGTTTCGAGGCCGAGCACGGTGGCCAACGCCCCACGCACCATGGCCTGGTCGTCGGCGAGCAGGACCCGGATCACGCGCAGCCTCCAGCCGGTTCGGTGAGCGGCGCCCGCGCGCCGCTCCGCACGGCCGATTCCGGTACCTCCGCGCGGACGAGCCATCCTCCCGCAGAAGGCGCGGTGGCCGTCAAGGTTCCGCCGACCGCGGCCAGCCGTTCGGTGAGCCCCCGCAGCCCGTTCCCCTCCTCGACCTCGCCGCCGTCACCGTCGTCCTCGATCTCCAGCCAGGTCTTGCCGAAGCGGACCTTGACCCGCTTCGCCCCGGAGTGCCGGAGGACGTTGGTCACCGCCTCCCGCAGCACGTAACCGAAAGTCCGCTGCAAGGACGGGTCGACGTTGTCCACCGCGTGCGGCAGGTCCGCGTCGATCTCGGCCGCCCGCAGCGCCGCCCGTGCCCCGGCGACCTCGGCCGAAAGCGACACCTCGCGATACTCGGAGACCGTGGCGCGGATGTCCGAGAGCGCGCTGCGGGTCAGGTTCTCGACGTCGCTGATCTCCTGCAGCGCGCGGGGATCGTCCTTGCCGCTCTCCAGGATCCGCCGGGCGAGCCCGGCCTTGACCGTGATGGTGGTGAGGCTGTGGCCGAGGATGTCGTGCAGATCCCGCGCCAGGCGCTCGCGTTCCCCCGCGACCGCGAGTGTCGCGATCTCCCGGTTCGCCGCCTCCAGTTTCCGCACCGCGCGGACCAGGTTCGCCATGAAGAACATCGCCGCCGTGATCGAGGTGACCGCGATGAGATCCCCGAAGTCGTCCCTCCCGAGGGCCAGGTGGACGCCCAGCACCAGCAGGAGGGCCCCGCCGTCCAGGATCACCGCCCACGCCGGTGGCAGCGTGAAAGCGAGTACCGCTGTCGCGTAGATCAGCACGTACGGGTTGGTGTCGTGCAGGAAGACCAGGGCGAGGCCGATCAGCAGCATCACCACCGAGGCGACATAGGTCGTCTTCCGGTGGGAGGGCCGCAGGCTGAGCGGGAACAGCACGTAGCAGGAGCCGTAGACGACCAGGAGGGCGGCGATCACCAGCTCCTTGGCTGTCGCCCCGTCGGTGAACAGGTCCACCGCGGCGGGGACCATGCTGGGCAGGATGAAGGCGATGCCGAGGATCGCCCACCGCCCCGGCCGGGGTCCCCGGCCGGTCCGCGGCGGCATGTCCGACCACCAGTTCTCACGGCTGTTCAAGCCCGTTTTCACCCTGCCCGGGTAGTCGTTCACCAGTTCACCCTTTTCTCAGACCCGCGCACTGTCTTTACGGTAACGCCTGACCACCAGCGCCCCGAGGACCACGGTCCACGCCGCCAGCACGCCGAGCGCAGCCGGGAGGCTCACCGTCAGATGGTCGGTGACGACCGGGCGGACCAGCTGGATCAGCCAGTACGTCGGCGTGACCTGGGCGAGGTCGGCCATCCACGACGGCATCCCGTCGATGGGGATCCACAGGCCGCCAAGGAAGCCCATGCCCATCATGACGATCATGTTCATCGGCTGCATCGACTCCGGGGTGCCGAACTGACCGAGCAGCAGGCCCAGCAGCACCAGCGGGATCGCGCCGAGCCAGACACCGAGCACCAGCCGCAGCCAGCCCGCGGCGTCGAGGTGGACACCCTGGAACAGGACGCCGATCAGCGGAACGATGAGCAGCGACGGAAGCGCGACGAGCATCGCCGACAGGGCCTTGCCGCCGAGGTAACCGGCGCCGGTCAGCGGGGTCAGCCGCAGCTGGCGCTGCCAGCCCGTGGACCTTTCGATCGCCAGTTTCGCGCCGCTCGTCATCGCGGCGGAGAAGGTGCCGAAAGCCATCATGTTGACCATGATCACCCCGGCGATGTTCATCTCGGCGGAGCCGAAAACGTTGGCCTGCAACAGGAACATCAGCACCGGGAAGGCGACGGCAAAGAGCACGAACCGCGTCGAACGGAAGGTGCGGACGATCTCGGTCTTGAGATAGGTCGGGTTCATCGGACGGCTTCCTCGGTGTTTTCCGTGTCGGTGGTCAGGGAAAGGAACGCGCCTTCGAGGCCGACGGCGCTGATCTCGATGTCACGCGCTTCGGGGACTTCGGTCATCAGCGCGCGCAGCGTGGCGTCGGAATCGGAGCTGGAGATCGCGACGCGGCCGCCCCGGAGTTCGAACCCGGTGACCGCGGGCAGCCCCGCGATCACCGGCTCCGCCGCCGCGGGCACCGCCGCGCGGATCGTGCGTCCCCCTGCGAGCGC
Organism: Amycolatopsis thailandensis; assembly: GCF_042723255.1. Classification (NCBI taxonomy): domain Bacteria; kingdom Bacillati; phylum Actinomycetota; class Actinomycetes; order Pseudonocardiales; family Pseudonocardiaceae; genus Amycolatopsis; species Amycolatopsis thailandensis. The sequence goes on along the minus strand of NZ_JBHXJK010000061.1, from coordinate 5,871 downwards.
ACGCACCTGCGCGACCGAACCGTCCGCGACGATCCGTCCCGACCGCATCAGCACGACACGGTCGGCGAACTCTTCGGCCTCTTCGAGATAGTGGGTCGCGAACAGGACCGTGCGACCGGAGTCCGTGTACTCGTACATGGACTTCCAGAACTCGCGGCGCGTGCCGACGTCCATCGCGGCGGTGGGCTCGTCGAGGATCAGCAGATCCGGGTCGCTCACCAACGCGACCGCGAACCGCACGCGCTGCTTCTGCCCGCCGGAAAGCTTGGTGGAGCGCCGGTTCGCGATGTCCTCGATCCCGGCGCGGCGCAGCGCCTCGCGTACCGGCATCGGCTTGCGGTGCAGCGCGGCGACCATGCCGACGGTCTCGGCGACCGTGAGATCCTCGACGAGCGCGCCGCCCTGCAGCATCGCGCCGATCATCCCGTCGCCGACCGCGTCGCCCGGCTTCCGCCCGAAGACGGTCACGATGCCGCTGTCGGGCACGGACAGGCCCAGGATCATGTCGACCGTGGTGGATTTGCCCGCGCCGTTGGGGCCGAGGAGGGCGACCACCTCGCCCGGCGCGATCGTCAGGTCCAGGCCGTCGACGGCGTGGACGTCGCCATAGTGCTTACGCAGGCCGGAAAGTCGTACCGCCGCCCCCGCGGTGATGTCTTGTTCTCGCATGCCTAGAGCTTGTCGCGCTCAGGCGGTCCGGCCATGGGCCGCGCGTCACGACCTGGGCGTGACAGTTGTCAGGGGTGGGAACGTCCCAAGTACGTGAAGGCCCCCTTCACTGCGTCTAGCGCAATGAAGGGGGCCTTCACGTACTTCCCAGGTGCGTATCAGGCGCCGATCAGGCGACCCGCCAGGTACGACTCCAGCTTGTCGATCGCGACCCGCTCCTGAGCCATGGTGTCGCGCTCCCGCACGGTCACCGCGTGGTCGTTGAGCGAGTCGAAGTCGACGGTGACGCAGTACGGCGTCCCGATCTCGTCCTGGCGCCGGTAGCGGCGGCCGATCGCGCCGGCGTCGTCGAAGTCGGCGTTCCAGTGCTTGCGCAGCGCCGCCGCGACGTCGCGTGCCTTCGGCGTGAGGTCGGCGTTGCGGGACAGCGGGAGGACGGCGACCTTGAACGGCGCGAGCCGGTAGTCCAGCTTGAGCACCGCGCGGGTGTCGGTGCTGCCCTTGGCGTTCGGCACCTCTTCCTCGTGGTAGGCGTCGACGAGGAACGCCATCATCGACCGGCCGACACCGGCCGCGGGCTCGATGACGAACGGGCGGAACCGCTGCTTCGTGGCCTGGTCGAAGAACGACAGGTCGACGCCGGAGTGGTTCGAGTGCGTCGTGAGGTCGAAGTCGGTGCGGTTCGCGATGCCTTCGAGCTCGCCCCACTCCTGACCCGCGTTGAACGCGAAGCGGTACTCGATGTCGACGGTGCGCTTCGAGTAGTGGGAGAGCTTTTCCTTCGGGTGCTCGTACAGGCGGAGGTTGTCCGCCTTGATGCCGAGGTCCTTGTACCACTCGGTGCGCGCGTCGATCCAGTACTGGTGCCAGGTCTCGTCCTCGCCCGGCTCGACGAAGAACTCCATCTCCATCTGCTCGAACTCGCGCGTGCGGAAGATGAAGTTGCCCGGCGTGATCTCGTTCCGGAACGACTTGCCGATCTGGCCGATGCCGAACGGCGGCTTCTTGCGCGCCGCGGTCTGCACGTTGAGGAAGTTGATGAAGATGCCCTGCGCGGTCTCCGGGCGGAGGTAGTGCACGCCTTCCTCGGACTCGACCGGGCCGAGGTAGGTCTTCAGCATCATGTTGAAGTCACGCGGCGCGGTGTACTGCCCGCGGGTGCCGCAGTTCGGGCACGGGACCTCGGACAGGTCGTCCTCGGACACCTCCTTGCCCGAACGGGCGGAGAAGTCCTCGGCCAGCTGGTCGGCACGGAAACGCTTGTGGCAGGACAGACATTCGATCAGCGGGTCGGTGAAGACGTCGAGATGACCCGACGCGCTCCAGACCTGGCGCGGCAGGATGACCGAGGAGTCGAGGCCGACGACGTCGTCCCGGCTCTGCACGACGGTCTTCCACCACTGGCGCTTGATGTTGTCCTTGAGTTCGACACCGAGGGGCCCGTAGTCCCACGCCGACTTGGTACCGCCGTAGATCTCTCCACACGGGAAAACGAAGCCTCGACGCTTGCACAGGCTGACGACGGTCTCAATGGTGTTGGCGGGCACTCCACGCTCCGAAGCATGCGGGGACGGGTATGGGTTAGAAGGACAAGCCTAACTGCCCGTCCCCGCGCGGCCTCCGGCGAGGTCGGACGGCTCAGGGGCGGGTGACCAACGACGCGGTGACGATGCGGTTGTCCTCGTAACCGTCGGTCCCGCCGACGTACTCGCCACCGCAGGTGACCAGGACGAGCCGGTGCGGACCGTCCGGTCCGAACAGCTTTTCCGACTGCTCGGCCAGCTTCGTCTTGTGCACGGTGACGATCTCGCTGATCTTGTAGACCCACTTGCCGCCGTCGGTGTCGACGAGATCGACCTCCTGGCCGGTCTTGAGCCGCCACAGTTCGTCGAACGGGCCCTTCTCGCCCTTCCAGTTCACATGCCCGGAAAGCAGCGAAGCGCCCTGCTCAGCGCCCAGTTTCGCGCCCCACCAGGTGGCTTCGTCGAGGCCCTCGGGGATGGGGAGGGTCCCGTCGGCGGTCAGTTCCTTGCGGATCAGTTTCGCGGTGCCGCCACCGGGGAGTTTGACCGTGCCGGGCGCCTGTCCCGTCTCGACCGGGGCTTCTCCGGACGTCTGCCCCGCGGACGTGTTCACCTGATCCTGCGCGGCTGCGACGACAGAATCATTCTTTCCGGTGAATACCAGGACGGCGACCACGGCCGCCACCACGAAGATCGCGGCGGAGGCGAGGATCCACCCCAGATTGGAGCGCTTCTTCGGCTGCTCCTCGCTCGGCTCGCCGTCGTCGAACTGTCCCACCATCGGGTATTACTCCTTGCTCGCGTCAAGCCGCCGGAGCGGCCGGTGTCGCTAGACACGCGACGCGAGCCGAGAGGGGTTGCATCGACTTCAGACGGGCGGGCCGGAGACGGGAGTCGCGACGACGACCCGGTTGTCGCGGTAGCCGTCCGTCCCGCCGAGGTAATCGCCGCCGCAGGTGACCAGCACCAGCCGGTGCGGACCGCTCTGCGCGAACAGCTTCGCCGCCTGCGCGGGCAGGTCGTTCTTGTGCACGGTGACGACCTCGCGCACGCGGTAGACCCAGATCCCGCCCGCCGCGTCGCTGACGGCGACCTCCTGGCCCTCCCGCATCCGCCACAGCTCGTCGAACGGTCCTTTGACGCCGCCCCAGTTGACGTGCCCGGAGATCAGCGCCGTACCCGCTTCGGCGCCGAGCCGCGCACCCCACCAGGCCGCGTCTCCGAGCCCGCGCGGGATCGGGAGGGTGCCGTCGGAGTTGACCTCGGCGCGGACGAGCTTCGCCGATCCGCCTTCGGGAAGACGGATCGTGCCGGGTCGCTGACCGCGCTTCGCGGCGTCGGCGGGCAGCACCAGGGGCGCGCCGTCCTCCCCCGGCATGACCGCGGGCTCGGCCGTCGAGGCGGACGGTTCCGGCGGGATCCAGGTCAGCACGATCACGCCCGCGGAGATGGCGAGCGCGGAGACGACGGCGGAGAGCCCCGCCAGCCAGGTCCGCACGGGGCCGCTACTTCTCCCGCACCGGGACGGGCTTGCGACGACGGAGGAGCAGCATGGTCGCGGCGCCGATCACGATGCCGCCGCCCAGCAGCCCGAGCCCGACCACGGTCCTCGTCGAGTCGCCTGCCTGCGGCGGGATACCGCCCGCGGGGACCGTTCCCGGCACCGCGGGCTGCTCGGGTGCCGCGCCCGGTCCGGTGCCACCGGCGGGCTTCGCCACGAAGTTCTTCGGGATCGCGCAGCTCACGCCGCCGAGCACGATCGTCGTGCGGGCCTCGCGCAGATCCTTGCCCGCCTCGTCGCGCACGTGCGTGACGATGTCCAGTTTCCAGCCCGCCACCGCGGTCACGTCGCCGCTGCGCCAGCCGTCCTGGCGGATGAGCTGGTCGAAGGCGGTCACCCGGGAGACGGTCAGGTCGGAGGTGGTCTTGTCCTTGCTGGCCGTTTTGTCGATCTCACCGGTCGACGGCGGGCCCAGTTTGAGTCCCTTGACGTCGATTCCCGAGGCGCCGGACGGCTTCAGCGCGCCCTTCTCGTCCCGCACCCAGACCTTCTCCACGCTCGTCGACGACGTCGCCTTACCGGGCGCACTACAGTCGACGGCGCTCTTCGCGCCTTCGAGCACCAGCACGGTGTTGTCGGCGGGCTTCGCGCCGCCGCGTCCGTTGTCGATCAGGGCGTAGTTGCTCTCCGCGACCGCTGTCGGGACGGTGGTCTGCTGCAACGCCGCGATCACATTGTGGTCGCGGCTGGCGATACCGGGCGGGTACGGGCTCTGGCCGCCGTAGCGGCCCAGGTTGATGTCCCATTTCTTGCCGAAGGTGTTCCGTTCGCCGTCGTCACGGGGGACGACGGTGCGGTCCGGGGAGAGTTTGGACTGGCCGGGCGTCAGCGGCGAGCGCTGGGTCTCGGTGATCAGCGATCCCGGGTTCCCGATGCGTACCGAGGCCACGTTCGCGAACGACACGGGACCGGTCTTCTCATCGACGGCCTGCGTCGTCTGCGCCGAGGCGAGCCCCGGGATCGACGCCAAAGCGACGGCCGCCGTGGCGGCGGCCAGCTTCGTCACGAAACGAGTCATTTCTCCCCACTGCCTCCCTCGACCCTCGCGACAACCTTGCACCGTTGGCGACGACATGCGAAGTGGAATGGTCATTTATTCGCTAAGTCACCCGAATGGAGCAGTAACGTGGCCGCCAAGTGGTCGCCCGGTCGGCGAACAGACCACGTCGGGCGGGAACACTAAGATGGGCTGGACTGTTACTGGCAATGACTTCGGAAATCATGATGGACTTGGAGGCGGCGATGGCTACGGTGACCCCGGACTCTGCCGCCCCGGGCTTCACGGAAGACCCCGGCCCGCATTCGGCGGCCCGTCCCCCGGCCGAACCCGCCGCGTCGGCCTCGGCCGCCGCTCTCGCGGACGCCGGCGACCTGCTCAGGGCCCTCGCCGCACCCGTGCGCATCGCCATCGTCCTGCAACTGCGTAACGCGGACAGGTGCGTACACGAATTGGTGGACACACTCGATGTCGCGCAGCCGCTGATCAGCCAGCACCTGCGGGTGCTCAAGACGGCGGGTGTCGTACAGGGTGAGCGACGCGGCCGCGAGGTGGTGTACTCGCTGGTCGACGATCACCTTGCGCATATCGTGGTGGACGCCGTAGCCCACGTTCAGGAGGGGAAGTGAGCATGAGTCCGACGACGGTCAACAGTTCCGCGCCAGTGCCGGGACGCCGGTCGACGAAACAGCGGGCCGCCGTGGTCGAGCTGCTCAAGGAGATCGACGACTTCCGTTCCGCCCAGGAATTGCACGACGAGCTGCGCAAACGCGGCGACGGCATCGGGCTCACCACGGTGTACCGGACGCTGCAATCGCTCTCGGAGGCCGGCGAGATCGACGTCCTGCGCACCGACACCGGCGAGGCCATCTACCGGCGTTGCTCGTCGCATCACCACCATCACCTGGTGTGCCGCCTCTGCGGGAGCACCGTCGAGGTGGAGGGGCCCGCCGTCGAGCGCTGGGCCGAGAAGATCGCTTCCGAGCACGGGTTCTCGGACATCAGCCACACCGTGGAGATCGTCGGGACCTGCTCGAACCACTGACGCGTGCGGGCCAGCACCCCCGTGCAATGAAGGGGCCTTTCATAGCAAATTTTGCTATGAAAGGCCCCTTCATTGC